>JACUUK010000029.1 GCA_014859315.1 Candidatus Aminicenantota bacterium | reverse complement strand
CTTATATCTTAATAATATATTTTACTTATTATAGCGTATTCGCCCTGTCATTGCGGGCATAATACTCACAAAGTGGAGTTTAATTTACACAGATACTATTATAAATAAAAAAGTTAAAGTGTAAAATATGATAAAAAGTCAAAATGGTTTAACAATGACAAAAAAAACACTGTCCATATTGTTTATCCAAGGAGATTAATTTACGTGGTAAAACTCAGCAGAATAAACAACGTTTTTTATGCAAATCATGTGGCAAATCTTATATTTGGAAAGAAAAAGCAAATAAATATTACCGCGAGCAACACTGGTTCAAATTATGGGTTAATGAAACTTATTCTATACGGCAGCTTTCTATCCTCTCTGGATACAGTAAAGCAAAATTACATCGGATTAAAAACTACTGGCTTGAACTCACTCAAGAAGAGGATATTGATTTTTCAAAATGCAAATATCTTATTTATGATGGAACTTATTTCCATAAGAAGGGGTGTTTTATTAGTTTAATGAATGCTGTTGATCAAAAATTAATTTCAAACATTTATGCAAAAAAAGAAGGATATCAGAACGTGTATACGTGGTTTTCAAAGCTTAACGAAGAGGGGCTTAATCCTCTCTACATCACAATGGACGGAGAACAATCAGTCATACGAGCTATTTATGAAATATGGCCACAGACGAAAATACAGCGGTGTTTATACCATATCCAACGAGAGGGAATGAGATGGCTGAGGACATATCCAAAAACACAAGCTGGAAGAGATCTGCGGCGTCTTTTAAAAACTCTCTGTCGTATTAATTCTTTCAAAGAAAGAAACATATTTATTGCTTCTTATGTAGCTTGGCTCAATCAGTATAGAGATTTTGTTTTATCTTTGCCTAAAAGTGAAGTTGCCTTCAAAGACCTCAAGAAAACAATGGCCCTTATTTATAACGCACTGCCAGATATGTTTTATTACTTAAAAGACAAAAATATTCCTAAGACCACTAATACATTAGAGAGTTTCTATTCGAGATTGAAATCTGATTATAGGTCGCATCGAGGATTAACAGAAAAACATAAAAGAAGCTTTCTCAATTGGTATTGTTATTTTAAAAATAAATATAAATAGCTCCACTTTGTGAGTATTATGCCCGCAATGACTATAAAAGAGTGAAGAGTGAGGAGTTAATAATAGCGGGCATTCTTAGAATATGGTAAAAAGGAGGGAAAAATGAGAGTAAAAGCTTCTGTTATTTTATTGTTGGCAGTTTTTGCCTTGAGTCTTTCGTGTACTAAAAAAGTTCAAGAAGATTATCCTATAAAGCCAGTGGCGTTCACTGAAGTGAAAGTCAGCGATAATTTCTGGATGCCGCGGATGGAGACTAATCGTAAAGTTACGATTCCTTTCGCCTTTGAAAAGAGCGAAGAAACAGGCCGAATCGATAATTTTGCAAAAGCCGGCGGCTTGATGCCTGGCAATTTCGAGGGCCGTAGATACAATGACTCTGATGTGTTTAAGATCATGGAAGGGGCTGCGTATTCCCTGAGTCTTAACCATGACCCTGAACTCGAGAAATACATGGATGAATTGATTGCAAAGATTGCAGCTGCCCAGGAGGATGATGGTTATTTATACACGGCACGTACAATCGATCCTGAAAATCCACCTCCGGGTGCAGGTGAGGAACGATGGTCAAATCTCGGCTCGAGCCACGAGCTCTACAATGTCGGGCATATGTATGAAGCCGCAGTGGCATATTATCTTGCAACAGGCAAACGCAGTTTCCTAAATATCGCCATTAAGAATGCGGATTTTATTGCAAGCGTGTTCGGGCCTGGAAAAAGGCATGGATATCCTGGCCACCAGGAAATAGAGATTGGGCTTGTAAAGCTTTATCGTATAACTGGAAATAAAAAATACCTGGACCTTGCCAAATTCTTCCTTGATGAACGAGGACAAAAGAAATATGAAAAGAAATTTTCAGACACTTCTAAATTTTCCGTCTATAATCAAGACTGGTACCTCCAGGCACACAAGCCAGTAATCGAGCAAAGTGAAGCAGTAGGACATGCTGTTCGTGCAACTTACATGTATTCGGGCATGGCGGATGTGGCAGCCCTTACGGGTGATGCTGCATATATTAACGCCATTGACCGGATATGGGAAAATGTAGTTTCCAAAAAACTGTATTTAACAGGCGGCATTGGCTCAAGGCATGAGGGAGAGGCCTTTGGCGATGATTATGAGCTTCCAAATGCCACAGCCTACAATGAAACATGTGCTGCGATTGGAAATGTTTTATGGAACCACCGCCTGTTCCTCCTTCATGGTGACGCCAAATACATTGATGTTCTGGAGCGGACACTCTATAATGGCTTGCTGTCAGGAATATCCCTGAGCGGCGATCTGTTCTTCTACCCTAATCCGCTTGAATCGGATGGGGAATACAAGTTTAACCAGGGAGAAGCTACACGGAAACCCTGGTTTGATTGTGCCTGTTGCCCTGTGAATCTTGCCAGGTTCCTGCCCTCGATTCCAGGATATGTGTATGCAAACCGGGATGGCATACTGTATGTCAATTTATTCGTAAAAAGCAGCGGAACTGTCAAGATTGGTGAAAATGTAGTAAGAGTCGAACAGGAGACTCGTTATCCTTGGGAAGGGAAGGTGAAGATTGCTATCGAACCAGAGAAGCCGGCTGAATTCGCAGTTTATGTCCGCATACCTGGCTGGGTGCGGAATGAACCGGTTCCAAGCGACCTGTATTCTTACTTGAATCAAACTGAGGAAGGGATTCAACTAAAAGTCAATTCAGAGACACATGCTTTGGACATGGATAAGGGTTTTTCAAGGATTCTTCGCCTATGGGAGAAAGGGGATATTATTGAGCTTTATTTTCCTATGCCTATAAGAAAGGTTGTTGCTAATGAAAAAGTAAAAGATGACCTTGGTAAAGTAGCCTTGGAGCGCGGGCCAATCGTCTACTGCCTTGAATGGGTTGACAACAATGGCCATGTGCTTGACAGGTATATCCCTGATGACATGGATTTTGATGTCGAATTCCAACCAGATATTCTTGGCGGAATTAACGTAATAAAGAATAAAGCGACGAATGAAAAACAAGGAATTGTAGCGATTCCTTATTATGCATGGTCTCACAGGGGCGTGGGGGAGATGGCTGTTTGGCTTCCTCGTAAAAAGGCAGATTAAACAACTATGAGTCTGACAATTTTAATTTTGTTTCATGTCCATCTTTGGTGACTACATGGTTTTTATTAAGAGTTGATTATTTGAAATAAGCTTGAGCCAAAGAAATTATTCTATTTCTACTGCTTTTAGCTTGGAATCGATAGAGGCATCTTTGTCTAAGCGATGGTCAATATGAAGGTCTATATGAATTCTTTTTACATTCATTTTAACCAGTGTCTTGTGCGCTTTTTCTATGGTTTTAAATAGAGTTTCCATATCAGGGGCCTCAATTGTTGTTGCCATGGCTCCTGTTTTGTGTTTTAACCCGGAATTTTCAATGGACTTCAAAACTTCTTTGACATATTTGCTAACAGAGACACCCTCGCTTGTTGGAAAGATTGCAAGTTCAGCAATAATCATTTTTTCCCCCTCAAAAAATTTCTATTTATTAAGTGTTGTTTTTAGCCATACGAATTCTTTTTATTGGAAATTTTGATGAGATCTTGAAGGGTGAGGTTTTCAAAATAAATTTTTAGCATCATGCTGGCTTCTTTCCATACTTCCCGTACTGCACAAAATGAAGTTCGTAGGCAATGCTCCTCATCATCTACGCATTCCACAAGACAGCATGCGCCTTCTAATGCATGGAGGATTTCACTTAATTTTATTTTTTCTGGAGGACGCGCTAATATATACCCTCCTCCTGCTCCGCGAATGCTTTTGACGAGATTGTTGATTTTTAAGGGAATTATGATTTGTTCCAAATAGCGTATAGAAATTTCTTCCTCATCAGAGATATTTTTAAGGACAACAGCTTTATTTTCTTTATTATAGTGAAGCGCAAGGTTTAGCATCAACCGTGTTCCATACCGGCCTTTTGTAGATAATCTAATCATTAATTGTTCCTCTTATAGGACTATAGTAAATATGAATAAAATAATTAAAAACAATTTTAATAAAATCATTCTAACATAAATTTATAGAAATTGTAAGGATTAATTATCTTAATTCTGGCCTAAGAATCCTGGTAAGCGGATATTATCTGCTGTTACGTAATAAATAGATACCAATGTTATAAAACATCAAATTCCTTTAAGGAGTCAGCTCTTTTTGAGTTTTGTGACTTTTCCTGGAAGTTTTCCTGTATACTTTCCTCCATCCAGGACCAAAACGCCGTTGATGAGAAGATAATTCACGCCTTCGCTGTACACCTGGGGATTGGAGATAGAGGTTCTGGTTTTGATGTTATGAAGGTCAAAAATCACAATGTCGGCCTTGTATCCAGTTTTGATCCAGCCACGGTCATCCCAGTTCATAATCCTGGCCGGAAGAGAAGTCTGTGCTCTTATGACATGAGGAACCGAGACTGTTTTCCTCTCCAGAGCATACTTTTTGATTTTGTGCAGAAACGTAGAAAATGATCGGATATGGGTCAGTCCAACTCCGTAAAAAGGCACAACGCCATCACTTCCCGTGCCGACATAGTCTTTTTTCATGATATACTCGATGTCATCTTCGCACATCTGGAGGGGAATGCACTTGGCATCCATGAGCTCAAGATCAAGAGCCGCTTTCCCTATAGAAACACCCATTATAGCAGCTACCTGCTCTAATGTTTTTCCTTGCCACTTTTTTTCATTGCAGATGGCAACGATGATGTTTTCTGCCCCAGCCCCATTTTCGATGTTAGTTTCAACCAGCTTATAGACCTTTTCCGCGAATTCTGTGTCTGCCATCTTCCTCAAGAGAAGCATCCTGTCCCTAAGGTTGGTTATCCCTCTGAAGTCGGAAACATTTATCAAATTCTGGCCCACAAGCTCCACCAACTGCTTTCTGGGTAAGTTTTTCAGAAACTGTTCATGGTGTTCATTGATTGGAATATATGGAGTGACTCTTTTGTAAAGATTGATGAGAGTGTCGTCCCGCAGGTAATCGAAGATCGAGAAAACATCATTGCTGCTCAGACGGTTCTGAAATTCCTCTCCCACCCAAACATTGGAGGGAAGCAGGCTTCTGTACGGATAACCGTTGGAGAAGCGGTACGGATACTGATCAGCGGTGATGGTCAGCCCTTGTTCTCTTGCCTTTTCGATCAAGGCACATGCTTCCCTGACCAGCCCCCAGTTTTTCTTTCCCATGACTTTAAAATGGGAGATGTGCGCAGGGACTCCGGTGGTTTTGGATATCTCAATCGCCTCTTCCACCGATTCAAGGAGCTTGTCCCGTTCATCCCGGATGTGGGAGTGGTATATGCCCCCGTAGGGTTTTACAACCTTGACCAGTTCGATAACCTCATCTGTTTTGCTGTAAACACCCGGTCTGTAAACGAGGCCGGTGGAAATCCCATGAGCACCCTGGTCCATGGCCTCTTTGACCAGTTCTTTCATCTTTTCCAGCTCTTCCGGCAGAGGTGCCCTGTTTTCCATTCCCATTACAAGCTGACGCACAGTTCCATGACCCACAAGAAGCGCAGCGTTGAGGCCTATGCTCTCATTTGTCCACCTTGTCATCTGGTCTTCCGCCTTTTCAAAGATCGGCCAGGCGCTCTGTCCGCACTGCCCAACAATGAGCGTTGTCACTCCCTGTTTAAGGTAGTTCAAGGCAGGCCTGTTTTCAGGGAAGTACATGCCCTCGTCGGCATGAGTATGCAGATCGATAAAGCCTGGACTGACATACAGGCCTTTGGCATTGATGATTCTCTTTGCATTTCCTTTAATTGACCGATCGATCTTGACAATAGTGTCCCCTTGAATAGCGACATCCGCCTTAAATGCATTGCGTTCGGAGCCATCGAAGATCTTAGCGTTCTTAATCAGGACATCAAACAGTGCTTCCGTTGGTTTCTGTACTGCACTGGCTGCAATAAAAAAGATAAAAAAGCCGCATAAAACACAGATGAGAGACAGTTTTTGTCTGCTTTTTGTAAACATTTTTCCTCCTTAAATGTTCGTCTTTCAGGTTTCCATCCATATGTAACACCAGCTAATATTTAGAGAGTGAAGATCCAAATGGACCTGGGATACCAACTTATTCTGATAAGAAAAATGGATAACCTGTGATTTATCTTAGAGATCAAAACGTGCCTTTATTAACTTATACTTTTGAAGAAAATTATGGGATAATTTGTTCTGCATTGTCAATAAATTATTCTACTGGGTCCTCTTCCATTGAACTTGATTGCGATCTTTCCGTCAAAATGCTCTCTGACTTCCTTCTTCCGTCTTCGCATGGCAATCGTTGCCTTATCGATTAAAAACCTCCGTTCCTTCCATCTGAGCACTCTCTCCTTTTAAGAGCTCACCCAGCGAAGGTTCCCTGACTACACATGCAATCCGATCTTCATGTGAATTTTAGTTAACAGCAGTTTTAGATTGCCTTGACACGCTGCTTGAGAGATAATAATCTATCGAAAAGATTGAGAAGATAGGACTATTTATGGTATTAATTTTTTTTATAGTAAATTCATTTAAAGGGGACTTAGATGACAAGAGAAATTTTATTAGGAGATGAGGCCGTAGCCCTTGGGGCGATTCATGCAGGCCTTTCAGCAGGATATTCTTATCCAGGAACGCCCGCTTCAGAAATTATGGAGTATATGATTAGAGCCTCAAATAAGGAAGCAGGATTTAAAGCCACCTGGTGTGTTAACGAAAAGGTTGCTTATGAAGAAGCTCTCGGCGTCTCATTTGCAGGGAAAAGAACGCTTGTATCCATGAAACACGTAGGATTGAATGTGGCAGCAGATCCTTTTATGAATTCTGCAATCACACGCATTAACGGAGGACTCGTAGTAGTTGTAGCAGATGATCCTGGAATGCACAGTTCTCAAAACGAACAGGACAGCCGCTATTATGCTCATTTTGCACATGTTTTCTGTTTTGAGCCTTCCAATCACCAGGAGGCATATGATATGACCCGTAGTGCTTTTGATGTTTCCGAGAGATTCAATATTCCTGTTATGGTCCGTATGGTAACACGGCTTTCTCACAGCCGCTCGCGAATAGAAACACGAGAAATAAAAAAAGAAAATCCTATCTGCTATGGCCAAGGCCAGGATTGGACTCTCCTTCCTATGAATGCGTGCCGTCGATTCGCACATCTTGTAGATGCCCAACCCGAATTTATAGGACTCTCGAATGAATCGCCGTTTAATTTGCTCGACCTTAAAGACTATGATAAGTCTCTGGGGATTATAGCTTCAGGCATTGGGTATAATTATGTTATGGAAAATTACTCAAACCAAGAAAACTGTCCCTCATTGCTAAAGGTTTCAACTTATCCTCTACCTGAGGCGTTGATTGCAAAGCTTGTAAATCATGTTGAGACTGTTCTGGTTGTTGAAGAAGGTTATCCATTGATTGAGCAAACCATAAAAGGACTTTTTGGAATCCCTGAAAAGAAACTTCATGGAAAGTTAACAGGCCACCTGCCTCGTACAGGTGAGCTTTCGCCTGATGCAGTACGCGAAGCATTGGGAATAAAACCACGTGAGCATTTGAGAATAGATTCTTCTATTCTGGCATCAAGGCCGCCACAGCTTTGCCAGGGATGTCCTCATGGAGATACATTCAATGCTCTAAATCAAACTTTAGAGCCATATTCTCAAGCGAGTGTGTTTAGTGACATTGGTTGTTATACACTTGGAGCACTGCCTCCATACAAAGCAGTTGATTCATGTGTGTGCATGGGAGCGAGTGTCAGCATGGCAAAAGGCGGTGCAGAAGTGGGTGTTTTTCCATCTGTTGCAGTGATTGGAGATTCAACTTTTGCTCATTCTGGTATTACTCCTCTTTTAGATGCTGTGGCCTCAAACACCAATATGACTGTTGTCATCGTGGATAATGCTTTAGTGGCTATGACCGGAGGGCAGCCTACATTTGCTACAGGAGAAAAGTTGGTTCAAATAATAAAGGGAGTGGGAGTTCCCGAAGAGCATATTCGGGTGATTGTTCCGCTTCCTAAAAATCTGGAAAAAAATATTCAGGTGATGAAAGAAGAAATCGAGCATAATGGACTTTCTGTTATCATTTCTTTGCGTGAGTGTATCCAGAAAGCAAAGAAAAAGATTAAAAAAGGAGCGAAGTGAGATGAAGCAAGATATCATTTTAGCAGGAGTCGGAGGTCAGGGGATTCTTTCTATTGCTTTTGTAATAGATAATGCGGCCCTTAAAGATGGGCTTAACTTCAAACAAGCAGAGGTCCACGGAATGGCACAACGCGGGGGAGCTGTACAGTCCCATCTTCGTCTGTCAAAAAGCCATATATTCAGTGACCTCATCCCAAAAGGTGAAGCAGAATTGATAATTAGTGTTGAGCCCCTTGAATCCCTTCGTTATGTTGAATATCTTAATCCTGATGGTTGCATTGTGACCAGTACCAACCCATTTTGTAATATTCCTGATTATCCCCCGATTGAAGATGTCCTTGTGGAAATCAGGTCTGTGAAAAAAGCGGTTCTCATTGATTCTGAAAAATTAGCGAAAGAAGCAGGCTCTTCACGTGCCCAGAACATGGTTATTCTTGGTGCCGCTTCTAAATATCTTATGGTTGGGGAAGAAAGCCTTATGGAGTTCATAAAGGTTCTATTCAAGTCGCGGGGTGAAAACATTGTAAATATGAATTTAAGGGCCTTTCAACTTGGGAAAGAAGCTGCCTCTTAAGACTCTTTTTAATAGAAAATGAACAAGCAATTCGACAGAATAAATCAGATTTTTGAAAAAGTAGAAAAAGATAACCGCACCTTTCTGATGGAACATGAAGTATATCAAATGCTGGAAGTAATGGGCATTCCTGTCCCCAGGTTTCGCTTTTTGAAGAGGGGAGAAGCCATTGATGCAAAAGATCTGGATATGTTCCCTTCAGATACTCTGGTGTTGAAAATTGTATCCCCCCTTATTGTTCATAAGTCAGATGTTGGTGGTATTAAGTTTGTCCCTAAAGACCTTCATAAGGTCAACGAGACCTGTCGGAAAATGGAAAAGGAAGTCCCTGATATTTATATGAATTGGATTAAGGCCAGAAGTCCTTCCTCTCATTTAGGAAGGAATGAGGATTCTCAATACCTGAACATAGAAGATATACACGGTATCTTAATTTGCGAAGCTGTTGCCTATGAAAGAGAGGGTTTTGGGTCTGAGCTTCTTATTGGGCTGCGCTCATCAAGAGAATTTGGCACAGTTTTAACAGTTGGACTCGGCGGGAAAGATGTGGAATATCTGAATGAAAGGATTAAAGAAGGCCAGTCCGTTGCTGTTGGCTCTGTTCACCTTCTCCAGAAAGAAAATATCCTGCCATTGATAAAACCTCTTGCATTCTTCGATAAATTGGCCTACGAGCACCGCGGACAGAAAGCAATTCTCTCACAGGAACACCTTGTGGACATTTGTTATCGTTTCCTCCAGGTTGGAGCATATTTCTCTACACTTAATCTTAATAGCAAATATATCATAGAAGAGGCAGAGGTAAATCCGTTTGTCATTTGCCAAAAAAAGCTTGTTCCATTGGATGGCCTGTGCCGTTTTTCCAAAAGCCACTTAAAAGTAAAAACCCGACCTTTTGGAGATATAAAATACATTCTTCATCCAAAGAGAATTGGCATCATTGGCGTGTCAGAGAGAATGAACCTTGGGCATATAATATTGAACAACATACTCCGCCGTGGATTTCCCAAGGAGAATGTCTATGTTGTGAAACCAGGAATCGAAGAAATCGAAGGATGTGCATGTGTTCCGAGTATTTCGGATTTGCCAGAGGCAGTTGACCTTTTTGTGCTGACTCTTGCAGCGGATAAGAGCCATGATGTAATGCAAGACCTTGTGACTCATGAGAAGGCCCGCTCTGTAATCATCATCTCTGGAGGGCTTGGTGAAAAGGAAGGAACAGAACACTTGGAAGAGAACATTAAGAAGCTTCTGGAGAAAGGCCGTGAACAAGAAAAGTTAACACCAGTTGTCAATGGGGGGAACTGTTTGGGGATTTTCTCAATGCCAGGAAAGTACGATACAACATTTATCCCGGACTATAAGCTCTACAAACTTCCCCGTTCAAACGTCAAAAAGACAGGTTTGGTTTATTTAAGCCAAAGTGGAGCGTTCATGATATCCCGGATGAGTAATCTACCAAGGATAGAACCACTTTATGCTGTATCTATTGGCAATCAGATTGACCTCACGATTGCAGATTATTTGAAATATCTCAAAAATGATGACCATGCAAAGTTTTTTGCGATCTATTTGGAGGGGTTTCTTCCTGGCGATGGGCTTGCGTTTGCACAAGCTGCAAAAGAGATTGCAAGACAGAAAGGGAAAACAATCATCGTATATAAGGCAGGCCGAACTCCAGAGGGGCAAGCCGCAACAGCCAGCCATACTGCATCCATTGCCGGGGATTATAGATTGGCCTATTCCATTTTGAAGCAGGCAGGCGTTGTGATTGCAGACAACCTGTTAGAGTTTGAAAATTTCATCAAAGCTTTTTGCTGCTTTCAGGGGAAAGAAGTAAGAGGGAATAGAATCGCATTGGTGAGTAATGCAGGATTTGAATGTGTGATAATGTCCGACAACCTGAAAAATGACGAGGAGTTGATACTTCCGAAATTTTCCCCTTCTACTGAGAAACGACTAAAGGAAATTTTAAGTCCACTTGGAATCGAGCGCCTCCAGGACATTCATAATCCTTTGGATACAACACCAGTGGCTGATGACGAGACGTTTTGTAGGGTTGTGGAAGCAGTCCTTGAGGACCAAAATATTGATTGCGCTGTTATATCTCCGCTGCCGATGACGCCATCAATGCAGACTCTTCCTGCTTCTGAATACCACAGAGAAAACTTGTTGCACAAAGGAAGCCTTGCTTTTCGTTTGGTTGAAGTCTTTCATAAAACAGATAAGCCGTTTGTTGTTAATGTGGATTCAGGAGAAATCTATCAGCCGTTGGTGGATGTCCTGGAAACCGAAGGTGTTCCAACTTTCCGCCGCTGTGATAAAGCGGTGAGTTTTTTACGAAAATACATCAATGCGGTGTTAAAGAGTTAAGTGAAAAAGGCATTAGCGGGATTATTTTTTCTTTTAGTCATTGGAAGGTGGGTTTCTATGTCTGAAGATTTAAAAAACAAACAAATGGAACTGCGGGATTTACTGCCCATGGAAATCAATGGCTGGAAAGTTGCAGAAGAAGACAGAGAATTCAATCCTGAAACAATCTTTGATTACATCGACGGTGCTGGAGAAGTTTACAGAGCTTATAATTTCGAAAAGCTTTTATCCAGGCATTATTTCAAGAAAGGACAGCCGAAAATTGTTGCCGATGTCTTTGATATGGGAACATCGGCTGATGCATTTGGAGTCTTTACCCATGACCTTGAGGGAGAGGATCTCGGTATTGGCCAGGGTTCTACCTATAATGGAGGGCTTTTATCTTTTTGGAAAGACAGGTTCTTTCTGTCACTCTATGCTGAGGAGGAAACTGCCCAAGCAAAGAAAGCTTTAATTGCTTTAGGGAAATCTATTGCTGATTCAATTCCAAAAAATGGGGAAAAACCCAGGATAGTATCTTTTCTTCCTGAAGAAGGCCTGCTTGAAAAAAGCATCCATTATTTTCACAACCATATAATATTGAATTATCATTTATTTGTTGCTGACGAAAACATACTTTTTCTTGACCAAAAAACAGAAGCAGCATTAACAACTTATTCCCTTCAGGAGGAAAAGAGCATTCTTCTCTGTATTATCTATCATGATTCTGAGAAAGCTTTACATGCGTATAAAAGTTTTATCCAGGCCTATATGCCAGATGCTTCTGAAGAAGGCCTTGTAAAGACTGAGGATAATAAATGGACGGCAGCAAAGCTTCAAGAAGATTTGCTCATAGTTGTTTTTAATGCTCCCACTTATTTTTCGGCAAAGGAGATGATTCAAAAAGTCCTGGAGCTTAGAAATCAGAAATAGTGGAAAAGATTTATAAATTTTACATGAAGTTTTTTTATATAAATACTCCAAAAAACAGGGGAGGAGGGAATGAAAAAACGCATAATAACAAGGCGTGATTTTTTAAAGGTGGCTGCTTTGACACCATTGGCTGGGGCAGTGCCTTTCAGTGTGTATTCTAATCAGGCAAAGGTAACAAAAAAAGAAATTCTAAAGTCGCGGGTTGTTCTAATAAGAGACAAAGATGCTTTGATGGCTTCAGGTTCACCAAACCAGGAAATAATCCAGAAAATGTTGGATGAGGCAGTAACTACTTTGCTCGGCGGGAACGACCCTGTGGCTTGCTGGAAAACCTTGATTAAGCCGAACGATATTGTGGGGATTAAAAGTAATGTTTGGAGTTATATCCCTACTACAAAAGAAGTGGAACAGGCTATCTGGCGCCGGGTACGTGATGCTGGAGTTCCTGAGAATAACATAGGTATAGATGACAGGGGAGTGCGAAGGAACCCTGTATTTCAGAATGCGACAGCCCTCATAAATGCACGGCCAGCTCGAACCCACCACTGGTCAGGCATGGGAAGCTGTATTAAAAATTACATCACGTTTGTCCCAAGGCCATCTGCCCATCATGGAAATTCCTGTGCTGATTTGGCTAAAATCTGGACTGACTACAATCTAAAGGATAAAACAAAGTTAAACATTCTGGTGATGCTAACGCCTCTTTTTCACGGCATTGGTCCCCATCATTACAGCCAAAAATATGTCTGGGATTACAAAGGTTTAATCGTAGGGACTGACCCTGTTGCTGTGGATGCCACTGGATTGCGGGTTCTTGAGGCCAAGCGCCGCGAATTCTTTGGTGAGGAAAGAGGTCTTCAACCTCCTGCAAAGCATATTCTTCTTGCAGATACGAGGCATCATCTTGGGACAAGCGACCCAGAGAAAATCGAATTGATTAAGCTTGGATGGGAAGAATCAAGGCTTATTTAACCTTAATTATTTATAACTATTTAATTTTAAAAATATAAAAAAGAAAGGCAAATAAAAATGAAAAAAGTAGAAATTCCTTTAAGTGATACGCCAGTTGCCTCGCCAGGCGTTCCAGTTTATCTGATTTCAACAATGAGCAAGAGTGGAGTAAGAAATATTGCCCCTTATGGAATGGTGATGCCAGTCTCTTATAATCCTCCTATTTATGCAATTGGTTCAGATAAAGATAGAGATACTTACCGAAATATTGTGGAAACAAAAGAATTTGTCTTAAATATTCCCTCCACTTCAATGTTAGAAAAAGTAAATATTACCGGGATAAAATTCCCTGCTGAAATAGATGAATTTGAAAAAGCAAGATTTACTCCAATGCCGGCTTCCCAGGTAAAACCGCCTTTGATTGCAGAGTGTAGGTCTCATTTTGAATGTAAAGTATTAAATATTTATGAAATCAATAAGATGAGAGTTATAATAATTGGAGAAGTAGTAGCAATATCAATAGACCGAGAACTTTTTTTGAAAAATTTGGCCAAACAAAAAGGACAGTTAGATCCTTTGTTTTATGTTCATGGCTCTTATTTTGGGTTAGGAAGGTATGTGGGAAAAAGGCAATAAATTTATTAGGAGTGTATATAGATGAGAACTTATTTAGATTGTATCCCCTGTTTTTACAGGCAAGCTTTAGATGCTGCTCGAATTGCGGGAGCTGATGAGATTAAACAAAAGCAGATTTTAGATAAAGTTTCTCAATTGATACCGGATTTTCCTTTAGAGGCTAGTCCTCCAGAAATGGGAAGAGAGATATATAATTTAGTCAGAGAAATGTCTGGTGTAAAAGACCCTTTTAAAGAAATTAAAGAAAATAATAACAGATTAGCCTTAAAACTTTATCCCAAATTAAAACAAGAAGTAAATAATTCAGAGGATAGACTTTTGACTGCAGTAAGATTATCTATAATCGGTAATATTATCGATTATGGAGCAAAAAATTCATTGAATGTGGAAGAAGAAATAAATAATCTTTTTCAGGGAAATTTTACAACTAATAGTGAAAGTAGTGAAACTATGTTTAAATATAAAAAATTAAAAGAAGCACTAAATAAGGTTAATAGCATAATTTACTTGGCTGATAATGCTGGGGAGGTAGTTTTTGATAGACTGTTAATAGAAGAGTTGGTAAAAGAATTGGGGAAAGAAGTAATCTATGTAGTGAAAGACAAGCCTATTATTAATGATGCCCTAATAAATGATGCTATCTTTTGCGGAATAAACGAAGTTGCTGAAATTATTTCCAGTGGTTCGGATGCACCGGGAACACTGCTTAAATATTGTTCAGGAGAATTTATTAAATTATTCCAAAAGGCAGAATTAATCATCAGTAAAGGACAGGGAAATTACGAAGCTCTTTCAGAAGAAGATAAATCTATATTTTTTCTGTTTAGAGCAAAATGTCCAGTAATAGCTAAGGATATTGGTTGTAATTTAGGGGATATGGTTTTAGTAGGCAGGTGAAAATATATTAAGGGTCAGGTGCTGTTTACTTTCTTAGGCCAAATATCTTTGTTCCGATTCTTACAAGGTTGGCTCCCTCCTCGATTGCTACCCTGTAAGAGTTTGTCATTCCCATCGAAAGGTATTTCCATTCTACCAGAGGAATAGAGCGTGATTTAAGCATATCAAACAATTTTTTTGTCTCCTGAAAATAAGGTCGTGCATCTTCTGGGTCACCAAAGAAAGGACCCATGGTCATAAGACCCTTGATTTGGATGTTTTTGAGACGGATTATTTTTTTTATTAGGAGTTCGGCATCTGCGGGAAGAACACCAAGCTTTTGTGGCTCTCTTCCACTGTTTATCTCGATGAGAATGGGCATTATTTTTCCTGTTTCCTGACATCGTTTATCAATTTCTTCAGCAAGGGCGAAAGAATCGACTGTTTCTATAATATCGAAAATAGGGACAGCTTTTTTCACTTTATTCCTTTGGAGATGGCCTATGAAATGCCATTTAACACGATTCCCGATAACCTTGTGGGCCTCTAATGCTTCCTGGACATAATTTTCTCCAATGATCTGGATCCCAGCATTGACAGCGCACAGGACTTCCTCTGGGGTTCTTGATTTTGCCGCTGCTACAAGGCCTACTCCTTCAGGGAGTTCGGCAAGGATTTTTTTTACATTTTCTTCAATCATGGGTTTTAATTCCAATTAAACACTATTTTTATATGCCAGGATAAAACATTAATCAAGCTTCATGAAAAATTCAAGCGGCTGGAGACTATAAAACCTGTGTGCTATAATACGAGTTAATTGAATGATAGTGTAAATATTTAAAGATGATGAAGGAACTTTCATCGAGTGAAACCAGGCGGAGAAGATTTCCGAGAAATTTAGCACAAAAAAAGGTGGAGGAAAAATCGTGACTATTCGAGAAAAACTCGAAGAAATAGAACAAGCAACATTATCAGAGAAAGCATGTCTGAGTGCCCATTCAAAAGGGAGGGCTCGTAAGGAGAAACCTCATCCGCTCAGGACCGATTTTCAGCGAGACCGCGACAGGATTATTCATTCAAAATCATTCCGAAGACTCAAACACAAAACACAGGTGTTTCTTTCTCCGTTTGGTGACCATTACCGCACCAGGTTAACTCACACATTGGAAGTGTCTCAGATTGCCCGCACAATTGCCAAAGCACTTCGTTTGAACGAAGATTTGACTGAAGCAATTGCTCTGGGACATGACCTTGGGCATACACCTTTCGGGCATTCTGGAGAGCAGACTCTGGCAAAGTTGCTTCCTGGTGGTTTTCATCATGCTCAACAGAGCTTAAGAGTGGTTGAAAAACTGGAATATGAAGGAAAGGGGTTAAACCTTACGTTTGAAGTCAGGGATGGAATCTTCAAGCACTCAAAAGGAAGGGGAGAAATACTTAAAGCTGATGAGAAAGATATGCCCCTTACTCTGGAAGGTCAGATTGTCCGAGTTTCAGACGTGATTGCTTATGTGAACCATGATATCGATGATGCGGTTAGAGCCGGGGTGATTAAAGATACAGATATTCCTGCACCGCTTGTTAAGCTTTTTGGAAAGTGGCATTCGACCCGGATAGACAGAATGGTAGAAGATGTGATTTTTTCGAGTCTGGATGAAGGACTGAAATGGATCGTTATGAGCGATGAAATCAGTGATGGACTGATAGCTCTTAGAGATTTTCTCTATGACCGTGTTTATTTTAATCCTCATGCTAAAGGCGAGTTTGAAAAGACTGAGAAGATTATTACAGATCTCTTTGAATATATCCTTAAAGACCCTGAATCTTATATAAAACCCTATCCAGAGGAAGATTCTATAGAAAAAAGAGCAGGTGATTTTATTGCTGGCATGACAGATCAATATGCACTTGGGCTTTATGAGAAACTCTTCTTCCCGCGCTCCTGGCCTGTCTGAGATAGGTGCTGAAGCTAAGACTGAAGTTGATGTCTTTTTTTAAATAAAAATATCAAAATCTTTACGGCAGAAGAAAATTATCTTATGATTAGTGAGGAGTCTAACATGAAAATCATAAGCGATTCTTTGAGCATTTCTACTCGTGGATTCAATGACATGAAAGACCTCACAGGTGCGATTGAAAAAAAACTCTCTGAGCACTCACTTAAAAATGGCATAGTTACTGTGTTTGTCCAGGGTTCAACAGCAGGAGTAACCACTATAGAGTATGAATCGGGATTAGTAAAAGATTTTTCCGAACTGATGGAAAGGTTAGTCCCTCAGCACGGTTCTTACTACCATGATGCACGCTGGGGAGATGGAAATGGATTCTCTCATGTGCGTGCCTCGCTCCTTGGTCCATCTCTGATCGTTCCCTTTAAAGACGGGCGGTTAACCCTGGGAACCTGGCAGCAGATTGTTTTTGTCGATTTTGACAACCGCTCACGTTCAAGGACAATTATTCTACAATTCATGGGGGAGTAGAAGAGAGTAAAGACAGGATTCATATTTTCTATCTTTCAAAGCAATGGATATCAAGGATAAACTAAAGGCAATAAAACGGGAAAGAGAAGCTCGTTCGAAATCAAAAATAATCCAGGATGCCTGGAAAAACCTCGAAAAAGACGATGAGCTTTCCACTAAAGAAAAACTCCAGCAACTGATAAACCTCACGAGGGAGGAAAAACACCCTCGGCCTAAAACGCCTGAGATCGAGCCGCTTCCCAGGGAACCTATCCAGTTTTTTGAAAATTCTTATCAGCTCGGTGTTAAGTATGGGAAAGTAAATCTTTCCTCAGGGTTAAAGATAAATGGGGATATCCTGAGCTGCCTGAGTAAGGACCCGGCATTTAAAGAGCTTAATCTTTCTTCGGCTCTTTTTATCGACCTCGAGACAACAGGCCTTTCTGGAGGGGTTGGAGTCGTGCCTTTCCTTGTTGGAATGGGCTATTACAGAGATGATAAATTCAATGTAGTGCAGTATTTTCTGGGGGAGCTGTCTGAAGAAGCACAGATGATTCAGGAAATTACCCAGTTTTTTTCAGATATGGACTTCCAGTCAGTAGTTACGTTTAATGGCAAGACTTTTGATATCCCACTTCTTGAGACACGCTTCATCTTATACAGGCAGCCCTTTCCGCTTGGCGGGCTTCCGCATCTGGACTTTCTTTATCCTGCCCGAAGCCTCTGGCGCCATAAGCATGAGAGCTGCCGCCTTTGTCATCTTGCAAGGGAAGTTGTGGAAGCTGACCGTTCAGAAGATATTCCTTCAGCAGAGATTCCCTGGCGCTATTTCCAGTTCCTTCAGACAGGAAACTTTGAGCTCATAGAGCCAATTCTCTATCACAACGGGGAAGACATACTTTCTCTTCTTGGGGTTTTAATCATGGGGGCTCAAATTTTCTCTGAGGATGAAGAAATATGCTTGGCGGATGCTATGGATTTCTTTGGCGCAGGAAAAATCATGGAAAAGGTGGGAGACCAACAGAAATCAGTCTTATTTTTCCAACGTGCCCTTAACGGGCGGCTTACAGATGAAGTCTCTCTTGAGGCGAGGAAAAAATTGTCCCTGTATTTTAAAAGAAATGGGGAATGGGAAAAAGCTGTCCCGCTCTGGCAGGAGATGGCTTCTGCCCAAAAAACAAGCATTCATCAGCTTTTCTCCTGCAGAGAACTCGCAATGTATTTTGAACACCAGTTAAAAAAACACGAGGAAGCCGCAAAGATTGCAGAGGAAGGACTCGTAAGTTCCTTTGGGCTTTCTTCTTATTATGAAATGGAATTCAGACACCGCCTTGAAAGACTGAAGCAAAAAATAAAGAGAAGCCAGGAAAAAAAGACAGAAGAAAAATTGTAAATATCCTTGT
>JACUUK010000028.1 GCA_014859315.1 Candidatus Aminicenantota bacterium | reverse complement strand
GTAAGTGCTCCTTTGCCAGCACCGATTTCGATTATGAGGTCATTTTCTTGAGGGCTGATGACATTTATAATTTTGTTGAGAACTTTCTTGTTTGTAAGAAAGTGCTGGCCGAGTGCTTTTCTTTTGCTTCTTTTCATCAGGATTGAAATGGGTTAAATACTCGAGAAATTCTCTTCTTTAAAAAAAGTATATCATATTTAGAGGACAATATGTAATCCTAATGATAATCATCATTAAAGGTGATTGCTTCTTCTGAAAAAATTTGTTATAAAAACTAAAAGATTGAAATTGATTATGAATAATGATTCTGGTTTCATTAGTTCTTTTCATGTAGGTGGCTTTTGTAAAGGGGCAAGCCTTTTTTTAAGAGGCTTAACGATGGGCAGTGGAAATTTCAAAATAATCAGCATTTTAAATAAAAAGATCATCTTTTTTCTAATATTTTTAGCCGTTGTGCACTTTTCGCTTTTCGGAGGAGCTATAAACCTTTCGAAAACCTCAAACCAATCTTTATGGCCTGCAGTAGAGGTTAATTCGAAAGGAGAAGTCATGGTAGTCTGGACAGAACTTGAGGGGAAAGGAAATATTTATTACACCATTTATAAAAATGGAGCATGGACTGCTGTGCGATATGCAGGAATTGTTCGTGAGAATTCCTGGTCGAACCAACTGGCAGTTGACTCTTATGATGTTTTTCATTTGTCTTATGCCGATGGGTTTGGAAGTCTTGGCAGGGATATCTATTACAGTTATTATACTGGGAATAATTGGGCATCTCCAGAGAGGGTCTACAGCAGCCCACACAATTCGGCTTGGAACAGGATGGATATCGAAGGTAATAATATATACATTATTTGGTATCACAAGTACCTGGATGGAGGTAATATATCTGATGTTGTTGCTATGTCAAAGGAAAGAATGGGGGCGTGGCCAATAAATTATGAGAATATTTCCCGGCACCCTTCTCTTGAGTCAATTCATCCCGATATATGCGTAAAAAGCGGTAATCTCTATGCCACTTACATGGAAGGTGGCGTTGTACCAGGGGATTGGAAACTTTATTTTTGCGAAAAATCAGGGGGGAGTTGGAAGACTCCTCTGGTTCTGGCACAACCTGGCTATTATCCTGCAATAGCGGTTGATGGCCCTGGAAATATCCATATAGCTTATAGTAATAGAAGCGGGAATTTTTTTAGCGTCTCGAGAACCGATGGGAACTGGACTCCTATTACTGTTATATCCAGCAACTATGCTCCACTTCAATTTGGATACATTAAACGAAAAGGAAGTATCATCGTTGCTACATGGGTTCAGAGCGATGGAGGCAATTATTCGCCATTTTATGCTATGAAAATCTCTGGAAGTAAATGGACGATTCCTATAAAAATTGCAGATGGGGGAGCGTTAGATAATAAACATGTCCAAGTTGCTTTGGATGGTCAAGGGTATGCACATTTTATATGGGAAGATGGTGGTGTTGGAGGGAATGTGGATGTATTCTACCAGAAAGTTTTTCTTGCTGATTTAGACCGCCCATTTATCGAAGTAGATAAGTTTTATCTTGAATTTACTACAAAAGAATTTAAAAATCCTGATCCTCAGATCTTTAGAATAAGGAATGTTGGTAAAGATACTCTTGACTATGCTATCAGCTCCAATCGCAGTTGGATAAATGTTTATCCTGAAGCAGGAACATCTTCAGGAGAATGGGATGATATTTCTGTTGGATTGGATGTGGCAAATCTAAAATCAGGAAAATATAAAGGGGTAGTGACAGTAAATTCATCGAATGCTTTCAACAGCCCTGTAGAAATAGAAATTTCATTATGTATAGAAGAACCAGAGTCTCCTAATATTCTTCTCAATAAGTCATCATTGTCCTTTTCAGCATATGCAGCAGGGGAAAATCCTCCATCGCAGACGTTTGAAATAAGAAATGGAGGAATCAATACGCTCAATTATGAAATTTCTTCTAATAGAAACTGGATTGAAGTTTCGCCAAAAAAAGGCTCATCTTCAGGAGAGTGGGATGCTATAACAGTCGCGGTTGATACTTTTTCTTTAGGAGTTGGACATTATACAGGTGTTATAGAAATTACTGGTAATGCTGGAAACAGCCCCCAAAAAATAACTGTTGACTTGGAAGTAATACTTCCACCATATCCTTATCCTCCAACTAATGTTCAGGTTGAGAAAATAAGTCATGAGGGCTTGATGTTAAGGATTTATAAAAATGAAATTAGTTGGGAGAAGAATCTAAAAAACAAAGGGTTGTTTATGATAGAAAAGTATAGGATATACAGAAAAGAAAAAACAGAAAGCATCTCCGCTTATATAAAAGTAGGTGAAGTAAATGCAGATACTTTTATTTTTTATGACGGAGATTTTTCAAGCATAAAAGAAAGAGATCAATACAGCTATTCTGTCACAAGTGTTGATGTTAATAATAATGAAAGCCAAAAAGCAGAAACTTTCCGGATAGAACGGGTTCCTTTAACCGTCAACCCTAAAAAAACAGTAGAAAATAGAAAGTAGAATCTTAATTGACACTTTGAAATTCTTTCTATAATATTAATAAAAAAATTTTAAAGGAGAAAAATATGGAGTTCAGGAAAGCCTTTGCAATATGTTTTATTACTGTTTGCCTTATTTATTCAAATGCCTACGGCATCGAGAATATTTCTAAAACCAGTGGAAATTCTGTTCGCCCTGTTGTTGCAATCAATCAGAACGGAGTTGTTTTGGTGATCTGGTTAGAAGGAGAAGAGAGTGGTTACATTTACTATAATGTCTATAAAGATGGCAATTGGTCAGGAACAAAGAACCTAACTATTACCCGGGAGATTGCTTGGCATCCTCAATTGGCCGTTGATGCGAAAGGAAACTTTCACATGGCTTATGCAGATGGATTTTCAAGGTATACTCGAGATATTTGTCATTGTGTTTATGATCCTGAGTCAGGTTGGTCAAAAGCACAAAAGATTTACACAAGTCCAGATAATTCAGCCTGGCAAAAAATAGATATCGAAGAAGATAGAATTTATATTGTATGGTTTCATCAACACAGTTCTCCTTACACTGGTGCCGATATTGTCATGACAACAAAAAAAGTTGAGGATGAAAAATGGCCCACTGCTTATGAAAGACTTTCATGGACTGCCAATGATTTAGGTATTCATCCTGCCTTTAAAGTTCTTAATGATAAAATCTACATTACTTATATGGAAGGCACAGGGACAGAAGCACCATGGAGATTGCGTTATAAAGAAGGAAATAGAGGTTCTAATTGGCAAGGAATTCCTCATGAAACACTTTATTCCTTAGCCTATTACCCAGAATTGGAAGTTGATGATGAAAGAAATGTCCATGTTGTATTTGGAAATAGAAGTGGGAACTATTATTACAGATGTAAATATAAAGGTAATTGGAAGTCAACTGAAGTAATATCCAATAAGCATGCACCATTTCAGATGGGAGATATAACGTATAGAAATAATGTATTGATTGCTAGTTTTATACAAAGTCCTTCCGAGGGGGTTACTTCTGTTTATTATACAAAGAAAGCTCCTAAAGGAGAGTGGCAATCTCCAGTAGAGATAGATGAAGGCAAGAACGCAGA
Source organism: Candidatus Aminicenantota bacterium (assembly GCA_014859315.1). Classification (GTDB taxonomy): domain Bacteria; phylum Acidobacteriota; class Aminicenantia; order Aminicenantales; family Aminicenantaceae; genus Kmv29. Next base: position 14,873 of record JACUUK010000028.1, on the reverse strand, counting down.
TTACCCAAGAGCCAGGATCGATTATGACGGCTATGCTCATTTTGTCTGGGAGGACACTAAAAACGCAGTCGGAGGGAATAGAGATATATTTTATGAAAAAATACCTGCTTTCCCTCCTGACCCTTGCATTCAATTAAGCGCTAAATCATTGTCTTTCACTATAGAAGGCCTAAATCCTGAACCTGTTAGCTTTTTTGTGAAGAATATAGGCGAAAAACCTTTTAATTATGAGGTAAGCACTGACCAAAATTGGATTACTGTTACACCAACTTCTGGGACTTTGGGGAAGGGTGAGGAAAATGAATTAGAATGTTCTATTGATGCAGTTTCTCTCGATGAGGGGAAATATACAGGTTTTATAGAGATTTCAAGCCCAGAAGCAATAAATAGTCCGCAGAAAATAACTGTAGAATTAGATGTCCTGGCTCCTCCAATATATGCGCCAGTGAATTTTTCAGGAGTTCTGAAAGAGAATAGAGCTTTGTTTTACCGCGAATATGTACACCATCTTACATGGGAAGCTAATACGAAAAACAGAAACATAACGAAATACAGACTCTATGAGGTTTCTGGAGTAAACAGAATCCTTGTTCAAGAAGTTTCATCTTCGACATTTGAGTTTCTACGCCGGCATGTTAAAAAAGGTAAGAGCTACACATACGAGCTATTTGCAGTCGATGATAAAGATAGAACAGGAGAAGCTGCAACACTGATTATGCAACAGCAGACTGATATAAATAAGACAAATAAGACCGTCGTAATATATTGATGGGAAATCTATCTTGCCTTATTCGATAATTCAGGATAAATATCTATAGTTAAGAGCTGTATTTAAGTAATTCTTGGCGGAAAATTATAAACCTTATATAAATCTTATATGTTGAAATGGAAGATTAAACCAATCCCGCATTCTATTCCGCTGAGGTTGACATCAACGTCGTTTTCTTGAGTTTTGGAATAATTGTATTTTATGAGGATTTTACTGGAAAGTGATGGAGTAATGCTGAAATAAGTTCCTGTCTGCACGTGGAATCCTACGTCCCATCCTCCTGTAGATGAGATTATAAAATCCTCAGGGTATCTCTCTTTGTATACTATATAATCCATTCCAACTCCTATGAAAGGAGTAAACCTTGAAATCTCTCTTAAATATCTGATGGCAATAGAAGAAGTTATTATAGTGAGATCAACATCTTCCAGAGTAAGCGTCAGTTTGCCTGATTTTTTAAAATAGCTCATGCTTGTCCAAACATCCAAACTTTTTATATTTATAGGAAAGAGGAAAGAATATTCTGCCCTGACAAAGATTGTCTCTTTTCCATAGATATCCTGAAAGATTTTATCTAGGAAGAAATAATATCCCGAGGATAAAGCAATGCTTAGTTTTTCTACTTCCTCTTTTTTTTCTTCGATGGCTTCTATTATTTGAACAGGGGGGGTAGAGGGCTTTTCTTGCTCAAGCTTTTCTTCCTGTATTTTTTCAGCATGCTCTAACTCTTTTTCTGGTTTTTCTACTTCTACAGGTTCCTTGATTTCTTCTACTTTTTCTTCTGAAAATTGAATCATTAGCCCTTTTTCTGATTCTTCTATTTTGTACTGGATAATATCAGTAGTGAAGTCAAAAACGACTCGAACTATACTAGGTTTAAACTCATTAATGCGAATTCTTGTTATTCCAACATCATTTATTTCTATAATAGATTTTGCGGAAATTTTATCGATAGGGGTTAAATCTATTATGAGCCGATTAGGGTCAATTAATGTAAAGCTTTCATAAAGAATATTTCCTTTGAATTCGATGAAAACGTCGAGTTGATTATCTGTTTTCTGGAAACTGATATTAATTAATTCTGAAACAGTTTCTGAAACTTCCTCAGTCTGTGCGAGAAGAAGATGAGTGAAAGGCAAGAGAAGTAGAAGTATTGCCAATAATTTAACTCTTTTATTCATTATTTCCTCCAAATCAATGTGTTCTCGTTATCACTATTATAAAATTATGAACCTCTTCGTACTTGAAAGGTTATATTCTTATAAAAGAAATTTTATCCTATGTCAAATATTTATATTTGTTTTGTCAAAGCAAAATGAAAATGTCCGGTTTCAAAATGTTTTTATAGTTGAAAAGATTTGTTTGAGAGATTCAATAAATGTGAAATTTTTTAGGAAATCCATAGGATTGCAAAATACAGCTCCTATACTATATTATAGATGAGATTTAATGAAAGGAGTTTAATATTGAAAAAATTATGGATATCTATATTACTTGTCTTGGTTTGCATTTTTTTGAGCATATTTTTCATCAATTTTTTTAAAGGCAAAAAAATATTAGTCCTTACTGGAGGAACACTGATTGATGGGACAGGGAAATCTCCCCTAACGAATTCTGTTATTGTTATTGAAAAAAATAAAATAAAAGCTATATCTGAAGAAGGGAAATACCGGCCTCCTATGTTTGCAAAGACTATAGATATTAGAGGAAAGTTTATTATTCCGGGATTGATCGATATGCATGTGCATTATACTGATGAGGCTTTTTCTGATTTGTTTCTTTTGAACGGCGTAACCTCTGTAAGAGACATGGGGAATGACCCAGAATTTATCCTTTCTTTAAGGGATAAAATAAACGCAGGAATTGTCCAAGGACCAACGATATTTGCTTCAAGTTTTATTATTAATAATAGAAAAATTCCCTTTGGGGCAAGTGAATATACAATTGTGGCAAGGAATCCCAAAGAAGCAAAAAAAATTGTTTCAGACCTGGCCAAAAAAAATGTCGATTGGATAAAAATCTATATCACGCTTCCTGAAGAGATGGTACGAACAATTATAAAAGAAGCTGAAAAAAACAAGATTCCTGTGGCAGGTCATTTGAGAAGAGTTAATGCGAGGATAGCGGCACAATTGGGCATAAGAACTCTCGAGCATGCTACTGGGATTGCTGAAGCTCTTTTAGGAGAAGAAAAATTTGAAGACGCGCCTTTCTTGTGGACAATATCTGATAAAACATGGCTTCATGTAGATAAAGAAAAATATTATGATTTAATCGATCTTTTTATCAGGAAAAATATTTATATCGTTGCTAATTTAACCCTTTATCAAAGCTTCGTCTCTGATGGAGAGGAGCTAAAGAATAATCCTAATGCCAAGCTTATGTCAAAATCCATTCAGGATGGTTGGAAAAGGTATATTTCCAGTCGTTTCCTGGATGTTACAAGGGATAAAGAAAACTGGAGAGTTACCAAACAAAGACTTGAGGAATTTTTGCTTCTTTTTAAGGAAAGAGGAGGCAAAATTCTTACAGGAACAGATACTCCTTGGCCATTTCTTGTCCCTGGATTTTCTCTACATAAAGAATTAAAGTTGTTGGTAAAAGCTGGGCTTTCTCCTTTGGAAGCCCTCATGAGTGCAACAAAATATTCTGCTGAGGCCCTAAATCAAGAACAAAATCTGGGTACTATTGAAGAGGGCAAGATAGCTGATTTGCTGATTTTAAATGAAGATCCACTTGAAGATATTAGCCACACTCAAAATATAGAACTGATAATAAAGAGTGGAAAAATAATAAATAGAAAGGAACTTTATTTATCCATCATTGAGAAACAAAAAAAAGAAGAATAGAATAATAACACTTAAAAAGAAAATCCGACCATTATCCTAACACAAGAAAAATTTATGCCAAGCTCTTTTACATTTCGAATCCAAGGAGATGTGGGAGAGGATTCGTGGATATCCCAGAAATTGAACCACTCCATGTTATAAGGGTTGGTTTCATAAGTATAAGCAGTTCCATTTGTTGATTTTGAAAAATTTTCGCCCATAGAATTCAAGCCAGCACTTAATTTTTCTCCATTTAATGAATTAATTTTCAGGTAAAGGTGTTCTAATTTAATGAAAAGATTAGTTTTTTCTAAAATTTTTATCATGTATTTAATTCCAACAGAAATCCCGAAGCCACACTTGTTAAATTTGAATGAGTCGGTTTTTTTATGCCAGTAATAATTCTCAGAATATTTAAAAGCTGAGTCGTAAGAGATGTTAGTAAAAGTCAATCCTGCGTTAGCGTAAAATCTAAATGAGGATAGTAGTGTTTCTATCCCTATAGAAGGCATGAAATAGGATGTCTTATAATCAAAGTCATATTGATATTTCTCGTTTACTCCTTGGATGTTAGCATAATAATTTTTTCCTGATGAAGTATTTCCTGAGCCATATTCAAGAGAAAATTTTATAAACCAATTCTTTGAAAAATTGTAATTAAATGAAAAGTTAAAGGGAAAAAGAGCTGTAAGTCCACAAAATTCACCAGAGGTATAATAATTGGTCCCGTAAAATCGTGTGTATTGGTCAATAAGGGAGTCAATCCCTTTAGCATTATAATAGAGTTCATCGTTAGCATGCATCATGGATAATCCAAAAGAAACCTCAAATTCATACTTTTTATTTTCTTTTTCTTTAGGGAAAAGGCATGTAGTTAATAATAAAATTATAAAAAATATCTTTAAAATATGTTTCATTTTTATCTCATTTTAAAAGTAAGCGTTAAATGTACTTTTTTTAATGACAAAATTCAAGGATGTTGTGGAAAAGTTAAAAAGCGAGGGGAAGTATTATATAAGATGCAAGTGAGGATCTGCCCATAAAGCGGGAGCAAAGAACTAAAAGAATATTTTTAGACATATCAAGCAATTAAATGCTATAGTTAAATTAATGAAAATTAAAGCGTATATAATTTTTTTTATTTTAGGTATATTTTTTTTCCAAGGTTGTTCTAAGGAACCAAGTATAAGAAACAAAAAAGAATATAATATAATATTAATAACAGTCGACACTTTAAGGGCTGATCACCTTCATTGTTATGGATATAAATATGAAACATCTCCAAATATTGATGCATTAGCAAAAAAATCAATCTTTTTTGATTATGCGTATTGTCCAATCCCTAAAACTTCTGCATCTTTTGCTTCGATGATGACAGGTTTGCATCCTTTTATCCATAAAACAAAACCAAATCAAGGCCATTTGAAAAAAGAATACCTTACACTTGCAGAGGCACTTAAATTAAAGGGATATTATAATGTTGCAATAGTGGATAATGCTAATCTATCAAAAAAATTCTATTTCAACCAAGGTTTCGATGATTATGTCCAGGTTTGGGATAAGATAAAAAAAAAAGAAGAATCAACTCCTTTTATTACAAAAAGTGTGATATCTTTTTTGGAAAAGAAAAGAAAAAAGCCTTTATTTTTATGGGCAAACTATATTGAAACACATACGCCCTATATCCCCAAAAGAGAATTCATTGAGAGCAGGCCAAAAGGAAGAGATATCAATGAAGTGGAACATAAAATTATCGCAGGTATGATACAATCTATAAAACAAAGTTCTGATGAAGGATATTATATTTCCCTATACGATGGTGCCATAAAATATGTTGATTATGAAATAGGAAAGATTATTGATGTAATTTTCAAAAAAGAATTAGATAAAAACTCAATTATAATAATTACTGCTGACCACGGAGAAGATCTTGGCGAGTACAATTTCTATTTTGATCACGGCCCTTTAACCTTCAATGCCGCTTCAAGGGTCCCATTGATAGTATCTATACCTGGATTGAACAAAAGGAGAATGAAATATCCTGTCAGTATTATGGATATCTATCCGACAATTTTCAATATTGTAAATCTTAAGACTCCATATGAAATTCAAGGAGTAGATCTTTTTAAAGGGAATAGAAATAGATATTTGTATATTTTCGGACTGTTAAGAACATATGCTGTAGTTCACAATAAATATCATTATGTAAAAGTTCTTCCAAAATTAAAAATGAAATTAGATTTAAAAGAGGATTACTTATTTAATATTTTTGATGATCCGTATGAAACAAATAATATTTTTCCAAAAAAAACCAATATGTCCCGAATAATGAACAAGAAATATTTAGATTATTTTGAAAGGCATGGATATTTATCTAAAAACAAAAATGTTGAGGAAAAAGATTTATCAGAAAAGGAGATAGAAAATCTTAAAACGCTGGGCTATATTAAATGAAAAAAAATTTATTTAGAAGTTTCTTTATTTATTTAATAATCTTCTTAAACGTCAGTTTAATTGATAACCTTTATTGCGAATTTAAGGATAATGAGCTTTTTATTGAAAAAGGGAAGATTCAAGTAAAAGGTGAGATATATGATTTTGAAAAATCTTATTATTCGGTAAGTGTATATGATGATAATAAAAATCTTGTGTTTAAATCTCAAGTAAAAAGTCCGGATGAGGTGCTTTTAGGATTTGATTATATTTATTACTTTAATTCCTTTGTTGTGTTTAAGCAAAAGTTTGACACTTTAACATCAACTTTTTCATTGTTATTAGAGTCAGAATACTTGATTATACCTCTAATTAGTGATTCAGAGAATCCGTTTTATACCCCTGTTTTTTTAGAAAAGAACGGAAATTTGTTGATTTTATATATAACAGAATCTTTTTCGATTAAAGTATATAACATATTCAGTAATCTTCATGAGGGTGAAATAAAATTTCAATCTCCTGTTGTTGAATTGTCAAAAGATTTGGAGAAAAATCAGATTAAGTTCTTAATGTTTTACAATGGCAGATATAGAAAATTTATCATGAATATCGACGATGTTATTAGAAAAAGATATTCAGTCAAGCCGCTCTTTTCTGGAGAAGAAATTTATAATGAGAAAACAATATATAGGCCATATAAACAGCGAAGAATAAAAAATAATGACATAACTCTTGATTATAGAAAGTTTGTAGGTTTTGGAGACAGTATAACTTATGGCTACATAAATTATAATCCTGCTCCTGAAAAAGGATACATTCCAAGACTTCAAGTGTTGATTGACAGTGAATTATATGAAGGCGAGGTTATAAACGAGGGGGCTCCAGCAACTAAAACAACAGATGCTGTTGGAAGAATTGAGCCAGTAATTTTAGAACACAAAGGGAAATTTCTTTTGTTCCATTATGGTACAAATGATGCTATTGCTCTATCAATACCCGTTTCTTTAGTAATTTACAATATCACCTTTATAATGGATAAAGCTTTGGACTATAAAGTAGTGCCAATACTTTCTACTCTTATACCAAGAGATCCAAACCATTGGTCTGGCTCTGGCATTTTTAGACAAAGAGCTATTCAGATTTCTGAAGGAATAAATGAAATAGCTGTAGATAATAATATTTCTATTATTGATTTTTGGGATATATTCAGCAATTACCCTGTATCTTATGGGGGGTATTTTTCCTTGATGTCTGATTACGTACATCCATCAGAGAATGGTTACCAATTGATGGCAGAAGAATGGTTAATGTCTTTTAAGTCCCTGCTACCTCAAAGGCCAGAAAAAGTCATTATTACAAAGACTTCCCCATACAGGGTTGTCGTCCAATGGTCAAAGAATTATGAGCCGAATTTTAGCCATTATGTGATTGAATTTGGATATTCTCCCGAAAGATTAGACAGGATAGTAACAACATATACAAATAGCTATGAGTTTATTTGCTTTTTTCCTCATTACCCTTTTTATTCTCAATTGTATTTCCGGATTCAAGCAGTTGACTATGAGGGAGACCGCAGTAAATTTACCCCTGTTTATAAAATAGAATTTAAATAGAATAAAACTAATTCTTGGTAAAGATATTTTAGGCTTTTTTAAAGATTTAATAATTATCTATTGTTTTTGCTTATTCTGTTTTTTTTGATTTTGACAAAGTCTATCCAAAAAGAACCTTTTCCTGTGGAGAAAACCCTGAAATTAATTTTTAGAGGCTTTCTTAATTTGATATTTAAAATGAAGTCTTTATAGCCATTTTTACTGAGGTCTTCTGGAAAAACATCTTTGTAAGCAAGGGCTCTCTTTATTTCAGGCGATATGACATCCAATCGTGCTATTCTATCTGAGTTATTTTTATATTTACCTTCCCTTTTGATGCTGAATGTTATTTCGTATTTTCCTTTATCATATACTTTTTCTCCAGTAATAAGAACGACGAAATTTTCTTTTCTTGAGCGGCTTAAAACAGCGAAATTCTGGGATGCCTCGCAGTTGAATCGAGGAGTACCCCCCTTTTGTGTGAAAATTTCTGCCTCAAAAAGGCCTTCCTCGCCTGTATTTTCTGTGGGGTTGACATCATAAAGAAGCACATTAGTGGTCCAGATATGATACCTGGCCATCAGTTTCGCCCGATTCATCACATGGGGAAATTTTTTTTCAAAGTTTCGCTTTTCATTGAAAGCTGTTGTTGTGAAAACGTGAGTAATCCCGAACTTTTCGAAGAAATTCTTGCAATCATTAATATAACCTGGGAAATATTCGTAAGCCCTGTGCTTGTTTTCTAAACAGACAACTGGTGCCCACAGTCCAGCAAAAGCAGCTTCTTTAAAAGCTTTTCCAAAGTCTTGAGAGGCTTCTTTAAGTTGAAACTGTGGATGAGTTACCCAAGTGAGGTATTTTGTTCCCTGTAAAATGAAAATTCCTAAAATTAAGATGAAGACTATCCCCTTTTTTTGCACAGGGGAAAGGATAAATTTCTGTTTTTTCACCGCGAATCTTAAAAACAAAAATAGAACGGCAGAAAAGATAAAGGACAAAAGAAGGAGCATTAAGTTTAAGCTTATAGGATTAAAAGAGATTTCTACCAGGTTGTTTAAAACAAATTTCATTAATTGGCTTGTAGGAAACAACATCCATAAAAAGGCAAATGGCAAGAAGATGTGGCTTGGCTTTTTTTTGTCCTGCAGATTTGGTTTCGATAATAAAGAATGAAATAAACATATGGTCAAAAAAACCAGGGGAATTATATGAGGAATAAAATGCCTTGTTACCCGCTGTTGTATGGTTGCATAATAAAGTGTTCCAACGAAAAACCATATAAGAAAAATCCAGTCTACCATGGGTATTTTTTTTGGAGTTTGAGTTGCCATGTAAATAATGGCTAAAGAAAATATAGCACCAAGGACAGCAATTATAGGCATTTCATTGAAGATTATGGCAGGTCTTGTCCAGAAGTATTTTAGAATTAAAGTAAGGCTTTTCGGTGGAATCAGATATTGGAAATTGAGACGGCTGAAAGATTCGAGGGAATTATGTTTTGGAATATAAATGAAGAAAAACCAGGGAAGAAATGGGAAGAGAGAACCAAAGAAAATAAAACTGATACGTTTGGCAATCCCTTTAATGTTATCATTACATATTGAAAATAAAAAATATCCGCCTAAAATTGCTCCAACTGCATAAAATACGACAGATTTTGAAAGAAGGGCGAAAATAAACGATGCGCCAGCCCCGAGGAGCCAACCCCTTTTTTTCTCTCCTTTTTGAAGGAAGTAGATGCCAAGGATTACAAAGAAAAGAGAAGGCATGATTCTGTTTGCAATCCTGCTGTACATGAGGAAAAGATAGTTAAGCCCTAGAGCTGCGGTGCCTAATAAAGCATATTTTTCATTGAACCTTCCCTTGAGAATAAAAAAGAAAAACAGCAAGCAGAGCCAGCTGAAAAGTACAGGAACGAGATTCATTTGAGAAAATCCGATTCCAAGTAGTTTGAAAATAACATAAGTTGCAACATGTGGAGGAAAACTTACATACATCATGTTGTAATCATCTACTTCCCATGTGCCAAAAAGTATTTTATTGCGTGCATTGAAGCTATAACCACCTGGATCTCCATAAGGGCCTCCGCTTGTGCTTAAGTTGTAAGGGGGGTCAGCGGAAAGGTGGATGAGCCGAATTCCAAATAGGACAACAAACAACGCAAAACTTAGAAAAACAAGATTTTTTTTGGAAAACATTTCTTTTAATTATAATAAAAGCGAGAAATTTGCAAATTAGTTAAACTAAAAAATTGAAATCCGTCTATGTTTGAAGTAGTATAGATACTAATATGGAAGAACAGAAGAAACAGGAAAAAGCAAGTGTTCAGAAAGCATTGCTTGATAAAAAAAAATCTGCCATCAGCAAATACATCGATATCTTTATTGGCAAGAAAGGCATATGGCAGATTCTCAAGTATGAATGCATCCTTCTTTTTTTCTCGAGAATGCCGGGGGCTTTAGGGCTATTTTTACGCAAAATCTTCTATCCTATGATTTTTAAAAAGGTAGGCCGGGGTGTTGTTTTTGGCCACCACATAACTATTCGACATCCTCATAAAATCTCAATAGGAGATAATACTTTTATTGATGACTACGTTGTATTAGACGCAAAAGGTGAAGAGAACCAAGGGATAGTAATCGGACAGAATGCTTTTATCGGTCGAAACACAATCCTAAGCTGCAAAGAAGGATCTATCTACTTGGGGGATTTCACTAACATTTCTGCGAATTGTTCCCTTCTCTCTGAGACCGTGATTGACATTGGAAAATATGCTTTTTTGGCAGGACATTGTTATCTGGTGGCTGGAGGCAACCATAGTTTCGAGAGGAAAGATATTCCCATTATGCTCCAACCATCCTTACAAAAAGGAGGAATAACCATAGGAGAAGATTGCTGGTTAGGGGCTTCTGTAACAGTGTTGGATGGTGTTTGTCTTGGAAAAGGTTGTGTGATTGGAGCAGGGGCGGTAGTGACAAAGTCATTCCCTGGTTATTCTGTTGCAGTAGGATGTCCAGCGAGGAAATTAAAGGATCGGGGCATTTAATTAGCTATCCTATTTTTTTTTTGGGGGGACTTTTGCTTCCAAGATTGCTATTGTCATAGCAAGTGTGTTTATTTTCTTCTTCATGTCAGAAATGACAATAGAAAAATGAAGCATCAAGAGAAAAAGACTGCCAATGAGAATAAGAAAAATGGATGCAGGCTGGTATTGAATTCCCAGAAAGGAAGAAATTATATCTATCAACCCCCTGAATATGGAAAGCAAGATGAAAACGAAGAAAATAATAACCCACAAGATGGCGTATTCCTCGCGTATTTTTTTCCTGCGGATTAAGAGAATTATTATTGCTAACAGGAGAAACGAGACAATGATGCTAATGATTTGAATGGGGGTCACTGGATAAGGATTCATCATTTCCTCCATATAAAAAATTCACCAATATGGTGAGTAAAACCTTTATAAGATAATAATAACTTTTCATTAAGCTTATAGATGAAACTCCCCCTTTTCTTTCTTCCATTTTTATGGAAATCTCTTTAATTTTGAAGCCTTTTTTATTTAGCATGTAAATTTCAATAGGTTCAGGATAGTCAAACGGATAATCCTTCGATAATAGATAAATTGCATCACGGTTATAAGCCCTAAATCCAGAGGTGCTATCAGTGATTCCTTTCTTGAGTATTAATCTTGATAAAATGTTTAAGAGTTTTACTCCTGCTCTTCTATAAAAAGAAGAAAGATATCCTTCCCGTTCGATAAAACGAGACCCTATAACAAGAACTGCTTCTCCTTTAACTATGGGTTCGAGTAATCTTCTTGTTTCAGAAGGTTGGTGTTGGCCATCTCCATCTATTCTCACTAAAAAGTCATATCCTTCCTCGCAGAAGAAGTTGAATCCAGTCCAGATAGCACCGCCGATTCCCATATTGAAAGGGAGATGTATTACCTTTATTCCTGAACTTTGCATAAGAATCTTTTTAGTGTTATCAGTTGATCCATCGTTAATAACAAGAATGTCGGCTTCAGGAAGGTGTTTTTTTGTTTCTTCAATAACAGTTACAATTGTATTTTCTTCATTGAAAGCTGGAATCAAAACCATAAGTTTCATGATTATTTTTTACTTTAATGGTTAGGACTTGTCAAATTATTAAAGTGTTTTGACTTTTTATGAATTAAGAATAAAATGATGAGTCTAAGTAATTAAAGAGACATCAATCGAATGCATGTAAATTTACGCTTTGGGAAAATATTTTCCTGCAAAGATTGTTAACGGAGTTTTCCAATGGATGAAGCAGAAAAAATTTTTAGGTCAATATTTAAATCACAAATTTCTTTGCCTTTAAGAGAAAACTTTGACAGGGCCTCAAAAGTTTTTACAGCGGCTTACAGCAAAGAAGATATAGATGCTTATAACCGGGCTTTAGAAAAAATATCAGACCTTGAAGCTTTAGAATTTGCATCCAGGTATAGAAATAGACTCCCACTTCTTGTGCTTAAATTTAAGTTAATGGTTTATCTGGCTGAAACCACGCCTGAAAATTTGGGGTTTTATGTCAACCGAAAGGACAGAAGACTCATTGGGTATATTTCTATAGCTTATGGCGGATTAAGATCAATGGTAAAATTTATAAAAGGAATGTTTCTCTTAAGGATTTTGAAGAATGCATGATGTATTGATAATAGGGTCTGGCGTTTCAGGTACATCTGCGGCATTGCGCTTTGCAGATAATGGCATTGTTCCTGTTATCTTGGATGTGGGAATTGAGCCTCCTCAAGAGCCAGAAATAAAGGAAAAATTTTATTCTTACCGTGAGAAAAATGATAGTTTCAAACTAATGATTGGAGAGCAATTTGAAGGGCTCAACAATTTAGATAGAAGAAAAAAAGTTATGCCTGCAAAATTAGTGCCTCCGAGAATGAGATTTGTCACCGATAGTTTAAAGGATCTTTATCCAGTAAAAGAGATAAACTTTAGTGTTATACAAAGCTTTGCTCAGGGGGGCTTGGCGAATGCATGGGGAGCTGGAGTTTACAGGTATAATGACAGGGATTTAAGATCATTTCCAATCAAAAAATCTGATCTTTTGTCTTATTATGAAAGATTATCAAAAGAGTTGGGAATAAGCGGTGAAAACGATGACCTTGTTCCATATTTCGGCCAGGATAATTTACTTCAAAAGCCGCTCCGTCTTTCTGATAATGCGCAAAAGCTTATGAATAATTACAAGAAGAAAAAGAAAAAGCTGAATAAAAAAGGTGTTTTTATTGGAAGACCAAGACTTGCGGTTTTATCCCAAACTTTTGGAGAGAGAAAGCCATGTGATTATTCTAATCTTGAGTTTTGGCAGCCAAATTTATCTCATCTTTACACTCCTTCTCAAACACTAAAGAAACTTATCAAAGAAAATAAAGTTGTTTATAAAAAAGGATATCTTGTTAGATCATGGTTTCGGAAAGGGAATGCTGTAATTGTTCAGGTGGAGCATATTAAAGACAGAAAGATTGAGGAATTTGAGTGTAAAAACTTGGTCTTGGCTGCTGGGGCAGTAAACAGCGCAAGACTTGCTTTGACATCAAGAAAAGACTCTAATACAAGATTGACACTGCTTGACAATGCTGCCCTTTTGTTTCCATTCTTTTTTCCTGGCCGCATAGGATGCAGGCTTGAAACTGACGCTTTTGGGCTTACGCAGTTAAATTTCATTTATGATTCCAATGAGGACGAAATTCCTATCCAAGGAAGCATCCTGGAGATTACATCACCCGCAAGAGCTGAATTTTTTCAGAGTTTCATGTTAGCCAGCTATGACAATTTGCGTCTCATCAGGTATATGCTTCCAGCTATTATGGTCATGCAGCTTTTTTTGCCATCCTCTGCTGAAGACGCTGCAGCCATCCGGATAAATGAAAATAATGAGTTAGAGATTTATGGGAAAAACAGAAATATAAATAAAAATTTAATAAATAAAACAATAAAAATACTTAGAATATTAAAAGCTTACACGTTTCCATTTCTTGTTGTTAGGGCCCCTAATGGACATGGCATTCATTATAGCGGCACTTTGCCTATGCTCGAAAGTTCGAATAGATTGTATACCTGCAGTAAATTTGGAGAATTGTATGGAGAGCCTGGTGTGTATGTTGCTGATGCCTCAGTATTTCCGTATTTACCTTCAAAAAATTGTTCTTTTACAGTAATGGCCAATGCGATGCGAGTAGCAGATAGAATTTCCCTGTTGTTAAAGGGAAGAACATGAAAAAAATTTTAATATCTGGGGCAAATGGATTTATTGCAGGGCATCTTGCCAAGAGATTAAAAAGACCTAATTTTAGGATCATTGGGATATCACGGCTATTAAGAGAGATTAATCACTATGATTATGTTTATGAAGGGAGGTTAATGACTCCTTTAAAGAATATATTTGAAAGAGAACATATTGATGTTTTTATTCACTGTGCAAATTACACAGGTGATAATGATTATCAAGTAAATGTTGATGGGACAAAACTTTGGGCAGAGCAGGCAAAAGCGAATGGTGTTCGACTGCAAATATTCATGAGTTCTATCTCAGCTAAGATGGATTCTCTTTCCTCATACGGTCGCGCGAAGTACTGCTTAGAAAATTGGTTTGTTGACAATGATCATGTAGTCCTGCGTCTTGGTTTAGTCATTGGCAATGGTGGGCTTTTCCGAAGAATGGTTTCAATGGTAAAAAAGTATCCCCTTATACCCCTCCTAGATAACGGCAAGGCACTCGTTTATATAACAGGAATAGAATTCTTGTGTGATGTAGTTAAAGACATCATAATGAATGAAGAGTTAATCAAAAAGGGAAGAATTTGGAATCTTTTTCAGCCGAATTCTGTGACATTGAAAGCAATATTAGATGGAATCAAGAAGGAGTGTAAGACTTTTTGTGTTCTTTTCCCTTTTCCATCCTCTATGGCTTTGAAATTGTTAAGAATCTTTGGTCGTTTTCCATTTAGATTGGGAATATCGAGCAATAACATAATCGGCTTAAGGCAGAATGACCGTCTAAATTTTGATTCTGATTTTGAAAGGTTCGGTTATCCAGAATCTCAACTTGGTGAGTTGATTAAAAAAGCAATTTAAAAATTACAAGTGTAAATGAGGCAGGCATAATAGAAATAAGGTATTTTTTTTGTTGCTAATCCATCGGTTGCTGACGGCGATTAAGGCATCCTTTTAGTGAGGAATTTCCAGAGATAATCCTTAGGGACTCCTA
>JACUUK010000170.1 GCA_014859315.1 Candidatus Aminicenantota bacterium | reverse complement strand
TAAATCGCCAGAGGAATCCCCACATGAAAATCAATGAGATCATGAACAAAGAAAAACACACAGGCTACCAGAGAAGAAAATATATTAAGCAGTTTTGTCATCAATGCCGCCTCGAGGAAATTCATGCTGAAGACCAAAACCAGCACGTAACTCAAAACCGTCACGTATCCGCCGCTGAAAAATCCCCCATAGACACCTAAAATAAAAACAAGCAGAGTGCCGGCAATCAGCCTCCCTCTCGATAAAGATTTTTCCTCCGTTAGAACTCCCAAATCTTTTTTTATGATAAAAAATGCAGCCATGATAAAAATCATGACGCCTATCACTGTTTCCAGAATGTCTCTGTCAATCGACACGATGAGATTTGCCCCTATGAATGAACCACAAACCGTTAGGAGGGAAAGAAAAATGAATAATCCGCCATGCTTTACTTTCCAGGCCTCTCTGAAACCGAAGGCACCGCTCACGCTCAAAAAAATCAGGGCGAACATATTCGTTGCCACGGCATTATTCGAAACCATTCCCAAAGAAATAAGCATGGGTACGGTAATCAAGGCCGTCCCGCCGACAGATACACTGAAGATACTCACGAGGAAGGAAACAAAGCTAGCGATGAGGATATGAAGTGCGTCCATTGTACTATGATAAAGCGCACATTTGATAAATCAGCAGAAGGAAAATGACAGTATATTAAATTCAGAACTCATGACATTATACATGAAGAAAGATACCTATAATAGTCAAAAATAAGGGGAAACCGCAGGAAAAGTGATAATTTTATGCAGTAAGACATAATTATCACGCAAATAATTCTTGACAAAAGGGATGTTTCTCTGTATCATATGGGTAAATCCGATGCGAAAGGAGCTTACCCATGGAACCCAGCCTCATTCCCCTTCCTGTGGATAAAAGTATCACCGAGATCAGTTCCGTGGCTTACATGAAAGACCTCGGCTCCCATATCAGGATTGTGATCAATCACCATCATCTCTTCGAATATAAGAAGGAAGACACGCTCTCGAAGGTGGCCTCCATCGTTACACTTCTTCGAATTGGTGCAGCCAAGCAGGTCGAAATTGACCGTGCTTTTGATGTCAACAGGGATACAGCCCGTCGCTATTTATCCAATGTTGAAAGATATGGCTTAGCAGGTTTATTCATGACCAAAACAGGTCCTCAGGGGCCTCATAAGATAACTCCGAAGGTACACCGATTCATTGTAGAGAGAGTTCGTCTTGGTGAGGGTGTAGGGGCTGTGCTCAAAGCGCTCAAAGAGGAATTTGATTTAGAGCTGAGCCGTAAATCAATCGAGCGCATTCGTCACAGTCTTTCTGAGAAAAGTTCAACCGAGTTGACAACTATGGACTTGCCACTTGAGGAGGATGAAGAACCGAGAGAGGAGCAAGCTCTGGAGCCTGTAGGGACGAGAGAGGCCCTTTCTTCTGATGATCTCTTAGAACCTGGTCCAGCTAAGAAAACCTTAGCTGGCTTATTTTTTCTCTGGCCATTTCTCCATTTGCTCGGGTTTAAGGAGATAGTGAATAGGATATTCTCGCCTCTTCGGGCTCGTCTTTTCTTTGTGAGGGAGACACTGTTAACCATCTTGATGCTAGCCTTACAGCGTTGTCGAAGCGTTGAGGACTATAAGACGTTGGAGAAACGCCGGTTGGGCCTCTTCTGGGAGGGGTCACGGGGCATGGACTTGCGCACTCTGCGTCGCAAACTGACTCAACTATCCTTCGAGAAAAAGGCTTTGAGTTTATTAACCCACCTGGCCCGGCGTTATCAAGAGATAGGTCTTGTCCAATGTGGTGTCTTATACTTTGATGGGCATTTTATCCCCTATTATGGGGAGAAGAATGTGCATAAAGGCTTTTTCACCCGGCGTCGGCTGGCTGTACCTGGTCACAATCAGTTTTTCCTCAACGGCGCTTCTGGCCGTCCGATATTCTTCTGGCTCAAGTCGGCCAATAACACACTACGCAAGATGATTCCTGCGATTATCGAACAGGTTCGGGAGCTGACGAGGCAGAAGACTTTTACCATAGTTTTTGACCGCGGTGGGTTTTCCTCGAAACTGTTTCGAACGTTAGATAGTGAGGGGATTACGTTCATTACCTATTTGCGTGGAGCTAAAGAGCATGTTGCCCCCTCGGCATTCAACCGATACCTCATTGAGTATCGACGTCGAAAGGAGGAAGCAGAGTTAACTGAGCTTGGGTACATCGGTATGAGTCCCCAGCACTACCGGCTGGTTGTACGGAAGAAAGATGAGAAGCAGACTTTTATTTTGACCAATGACTTCGAACGAACTGTCCCGCAGATTGCGACTTTGATGTTTAACCGATGGAGCCAGGAGAACTTCTTCAAGTATATGGTCAGAGAATATCATTTGGATTCTCTTTTGAGTTACCTGGCAGGGGAAAGTCCTGAGGCAGTGATGGTGAAGAATCCGGCAACAGCAGAGAATCGGCGTGCAAAGAAAGAGCTTGAGAAGGAGCTGGGGCAACTGGAGCATTTTCTGGCCGAGAAGTTGGCGGTCTCAAGAAGACGGGCACCAAGGCAGCGGATGAGACAGAAAATCCATGAGGTTCAACAACGAACTGCTGAGATTAAGGAGTCCATTAAGCGGCTTAATCTCCAGTATCGGCAGATGCCTAAAAAAATACCTGCTTCCCAACTCGGTGATCATCGTGTTCGAGAGATCCTCTATCAAGAAAAGAAGATGCTTGTCGATAGTTTAAAACTTTTAGCCTATAATGCTGAGGAATGGCTGCTGGATATCCTGGCCAGAGAATACAACGACTTCCGCGACTTTCGCCGGGTGTTACTTCTGATTATAAAACAACCAGGAACCATCCAGAGGATCGATGAAGATTGCCTTCTCGTTCAGCTTGATTCTCTTCACAACCCAAGATATCAAAGAGCAGCGGCGTATCTTTGTGAAAAGATCAATCATATGAAGGTCCCTGCTCCCAGTGGGAAGGGGACCATGTATTTTGAAGTCAAAAAGACACTATAATGCTTGACTGAAGAGCAACTTTTATGGCCTTATGTCATGAGTTCTGAACTTATAGATTTTTATCCAAAACATATAGAAAAAGAAGATAAGAGCTTTTTCA
>JACUUK010000027.1 GCA_014859315.1 Candidatus Aminicenantota bacterium | reverse complement strand
CTCTTGACTTAATGTATTCGATAGCACAAAATCTGAATAAAAATAAAAATAAAAAATAAGGATGATACTTATTGAATATTGTAAAAAACAATGGGGGATAAAATGAAAATTTCGAAAATATTGATTTCTGTTTTTTGTATATCTGGATTATTTTGGAGTTGCCAGCGCTTCGAAAAGGGGCCTCAACCAATAACTCCACATGAAATCGATGCCCATATCCGATTCCTTTCTGATGACCTGTTAGAAGGACGGGCTGTAGGGAGTAGAGGTCTTGCTATTGCTGCTCTTTATCAGGAAAGCTTCTTCCGAAGCATTGGTTTAGAGCCGGCCTTTTCTCAAGGTTTCCGCCAGTCATTTGAACTCAAAGGAAGCTCTCCAGATAGAAATGCATCTTTAGAAATATTTTCCGACAGCATGAAAATACAGTGTGAACTCTATAAGGATTTTGTGGTGACTTCTCATCGTGAAGATACTCCTCAAGGAGTCGAAGGAGAATTAATATACTGTGGTTTTTTGATTCAGGCTCCAGAGAGGGAATGGGATGATATAAAAGATGTTGATTTGAAGGGGAAGGTGCTTTTGGTCGAAGTCAATGAGCCCGGTAATTATCCTGGTGGGATTTTTGAGGGAGAAGATATGACATATTATGGCCGCTGGACCTATAAGTTTGAAAAAGCCTCAGAACTTGGTGCAACAGGAATTCTGATTATCCATAACACAAAAGGTGCTGCCTATGGATGGGAAGTAGTTCAGAACTCCTGGGCCGGTGAAGGGTTTTTCCTCCCAGATAAGGAGAATAACCTCTTTTTTCAAGGATGGATTAAAGGAGAAGCGGCTGAAAAGGCCTTGAGTGATGCCGGACTTGACAGGAAAGCTCTGGCGTTGCAGGCCGAAAAAGAGAATTTCAGACCGGTTCCTCTTGGATTGAATTGCAGGGTGCGGCAAAAGCCAATTTTTCGGTCAGTTGATACAGAAAATATTGCAGGAATGCTTCGTGGAGCTCACAGGAAGCATAAAGACCAATACGTAATAATATCTGCTCACTATGACCATTTAGGCATAGACCTAAACAAACAAGGAGATAAAATCTATAATGGCGCAGTTGATAATTGTTCTGCTTCTGCCTCTCTTATGGCATTGGCGCACTATTATGCTCAATTCCCCAAGAAATTAAAAGTGAATCTTGTGTTTCTTGCAGCTACTGCAGAAGAGGAAGGACTGTTGGGTTCCGATTATTTTGCAAGGCATCTTCCTTTCCCAGAATCAGAAGTTCTGGCTAACATAAATTTAGAGATGACCAATGTTTGGGGAGAAACAGAAGATGTGTTTGCTATCGGCGCAAAGCATTCAGATTTGGATGACATATGTCGGCAGGCTGCTGAAAATCTTGGGTTGCGTTATATACCGGAGAAAGGTGGAAACTTGGGCTTTTTCTTCCGCTCCGACCAGTTGAGTTTTGCGAAAGCAGGCATCCCTGCTGTTTGGCTGCATGAAGGAGTAACTTCAAAGGGAAGGGATAAAAATTTTATTGCTCAAAAACACGAAGAATACCTGAAAACGAAGTATCATAAAGTTACAGACGAAATCGAAGAAGACTGGGATTTGCGCGGAACTGTCCAGATAACAAAATGGGCCCAAGAGATTATTTCAATTTTAGCGGAGATGAAAGATCTACCAAAATTTAAACCGTCCAGTTCTTTCCGGAGGAAAAATTAATAGTTTAAAAGACGGGGCTATTAAAAAAATTATCATCGTTTGACTTTCTGGTAGAATTTTTTTATGTTAAAATAAAAACCACATGGAGAAAAAAGACATTTTAAAAAGTTCACATTTTTCCGATTTTTTAAAACCTTCGCAAATTGTGTTTAATCTCAAGGCGAAAGATAAGATTCAAGCTATAGATGAACTATTGGATGTACTTGCAAAGCAAAAACTCATTGAAAACAAAAAGCTTATCTTGACCCGGATCATTGACAGAGAGCGTCTTGAATCAACGGCCATTGGTCATGGGGTGGCTTTGCCTCATGCACGTGTGGATACTGGAGAAGACATCGAGGTTGTTGTAGGAATTTCCAGAGAGGGAATTGATTTTGATGCTATTGATAAAAAGAAAGTTCGTCTTATTATTCTTATAGTCTGGAATCCTTTTATTCCCGGGCTCTTTAACCATCTGTTTGCTGGAATAGCGCAGTTTTTAATAAAGCCAGAGTATCGAAGGAGGATATTTGAAGCCGAGAGTAAATCTAAGCTGTATAATATCCTCTCGGAGATTGAGCTTCGCCTGCCAACTCAAGAAGATAGAATCATCAACCGCGCAAGTTTGCTTTGGAAACTTCAGGATCTGGAAATAAAAAAGAAGAAAGCATCTAAAGACAAAAAGAGAGAGCTGGAGAAAAAGGCAAATTTTATCAGGGAAGAGCTCGACGAATCCCTCCTTGACCGATTTGACAGGCTCATGAACAGGTATGGATTTGCTGTGGCTGAAGTGGATGATGGTGCCTGCCAGGGATGTAACATCAATGTGGCAACAAGAATGAGCTCTTTAATTGAAGGCAGCAACGACATTTATGTGTGTGAAAACTGCGGAAAATTTCTTGTTGCTTCGAAAAAGAAAAAAAGCTGATTTTTATTTAATTGTCATTTTTTTTGGGATTCTATTTACACCTATAATCTTTGTCTTTAGACATGAAAAAAGGGGAATGTTCTTTTGACTGAAAAAAGATTACATTTTGGTGTGAGTGAAAAAAAAGAAGAAGAACTTCGCCAGAAAATGAAGGATTTAGGGATTTATGAGAAAGATATTGTAGAAAAATTTGTCCGCTCAAGTGGAAAAGGGGGCCAGAAAGTCAACAAAGTCTCCACATGTGTATATCTCAAGCATATCCCTACTCAGATTGAAGTAAAATGCCAAAGAGAACGTTCTCAGGCAATCAATCGATTCCTTGCCCGGCGCCGCATTGTAAATAAAATAGAAACTCTAATTCGCGGCAAGGAAAGCGAAGAACAGCAACGAATTGAAAAGATAAAGCGCCAGAAACGGAAACGCTCAAAAAGAGCTAAACTCAAGATGCTCGAAGAGAAAAGAAAACACTCGGCCAAGAAAAAGGAGCGAAGCTTTAAACCTCAGCCCGAGGATCTCGAAAGTTAGACTTATCCTTCAGCACCTGAAAACTATTTTAGTCCTTTCCAAAGAGATGTCTTAATCTATAAGACTTATCATTTCCCTTACAGCCATTTCTATGCCTACAATGGCTGCCCTCGCTACAATTGAAAAGCCAATGCTTAGTTCTGTAATTTCTGGGATTTCGACAATGGGACGAATATTTTTGTAATCTAGGCCGTGGCCTGCATGTGCTTCCAACCCAAGATTTTTGGCGTACCGGGCTGCCGTTTGTATTTCCTGGATGGCCTTATTCCGCTCTTTTTCAACTTTTGAATCAGCATATTTTCCTGTGTTTATTTCTATCAAATCAACACCAACTGTTTTGCATGCATCGATTTGCTTTAAGTTTGGGTCAACAAAAATGCTTATTTTAATACCTGCGTTTTGGAGCTCCTGAATATGAGTTCGCAAGTATGTAATATTGGATAGGACATCAAGGCCGCCTTCAGTAGTCAGCTCTTCCTCGCGTTCTGGAACTAATGAGACTACATCCGGCTTTATTTCTAATGCGATTTTTTTCATTTCTTCTGTTGCAGCCATTTCTATATTGAGTTTTGTCTTGATTACTTGCCGGAATAAGCGAAGGTCTCGCTCCTTTATGTGACGCCTGTCTCCTCGAATATGACACACTATACCATCGGCTCCAGCTTGTTCTGCAAGAAGAGCTGCTAACACGGGCTCTGGCTCATTGCTTCGCCGGGCTTCCCTAAGTGTTGCAAAATGGTCTACGTTTACAGAAAGTCTCATGTTGTCCTCCTTATAGTAGAAACAGTCATATGAAATTTTATCTTTGCTATCATTTAAAGGTTTCCTAAATGTTTTGATATCGAATCCGCAATCTCATTTGCAAATTTATTGATTTCTTCAAGATTTTCGCCTTCAACCATTATACGGACAACGGGTTCTGTTCCAGAAAAACGGACATTCAGGCGGCCTTTGTCTGCAAGACGCTGTTTTATGTGTGTGATGGTTTTTGTGATTTCTGAGAAATTCTCAAGGTCTTCTTTGTGACTAATAGGGACATTTTTAAGCACTTGAGGATATTCTTTTAGTCCTTCCGCCAGAGTGGATAATGGGGCGTTCATAGAGACCATGGCTTCTAACATTTTTATGCTCGTGAGTATTCCATCCCCTGTTGGGCACTCGTCCAGAATAATCGTATGACCTGATTGTTCGCCTCCTAAATTTGCATGAAGACGCATCATCTGTTCAAGGACATATTTGTCTCCAACTTGGGTTCTGAAAAGTTTGATATGGAGTTTTTCAAGAGCTTTTTCCAATCCTAAGTTGCTCATTGTCGTAGCAACGATATAGTCAGACTTCAATTTATTTTGCTTTTGAAAGAATTGTGCCAATATAAGGAGCGTATAGTCGCCATTGAGAATTTTCCCCTTTTCATCAACCCAGAAAGCTCTGTCTGCATCTCCGTCATAGGCGATGCCGATATCTGCTTTGTGTTCTACAACTTCTTTAGCTAAATTCTCTGGATGCATGGAACCGCATCCAGCATTGATGTTCTTTCCATTTGGCTCGGCATATATTGGTGTTACATCAAACCCTAAATCTGAAAGTACTCTTGGAGCAAAAAAAGAACTTGCACCATTCGAGCAATCGCAAATAATTTTAATTTTTCGGGGGGAAAATCTCATAGAAAACCGGGTTTTAAGAAACTCTATATATTCTTGGCTCAATGATGAATCATATTCGATTTCAATGTTTTTTTTAGGAGTTATTTGCCCTGAAAATTGCATGGCCTTCTCGAGTGTGTCTTCCCAGTTGTCTGGGATTTTTAGGCCGTCGTGTGAAAATATTTTGATTCCGTTATATTGGTAAGGGTTATGAGAGGCAGAAATCACAACACCAGATGAAAAGGAATGTTTTTTAGTTAGACAGGAAACAGCTGATGTGGGAATGACTCCTGCAGATATAGCTTCTCCCTGGCTATCCTGGATGCCATGAATCATGGCTTGTTCGAGCCATTCTCCAGATTCTCGTGTGTCCCGACCTATGATAACCTTTGGCGGAAGCCCTTTTTCATGAAGAATCTTTATCAGTGTTTTGCCTAACATATAAACAGCCGAATATTCAAGGGGAAATTGTCCGGCAACGGCTCTCATCCCATCTGTTCCGAAAAGTTTGTCCATTTTCTTTGGTAGTTCCTTTGTCTTAAGGTTAATTATAGTAAAAAGCGGTGTGGATTCAATAGGAAAATAACTATTTCTTTTTTGGCGTCACTTTTTTCTGAGACTTAGCTTGTGATTCAAGGGGCTCCTCTTTTTGTATCAATAATCTCAGTGTAACTTTTGTATCAGAAGAAGCAAACCTTAAAAATTCAGGATTAGGGAGTATTAAGTCTGCCTCAAGTTCGGTAGGCTCTGTAAGTGAAGAAATATCGACCGGGGTTGTTGCCACCTTATAAGAAGATTTTATTTGGCTTTCCGGCCCTTTGATGAGAACTTCGGGTGGGATGATTTCTGCTTTTACTAATTTATATCCCTCTGGAAGTTCTCCGATGAATTTCGGCTCTACTTTCATCATTACTTCTTTTGTTCTTTCTAACTTTAGGAAAACTTGACGTGGATAAATGTCTTTAACCTCAGCTCCCTGAGGAAGGCTTATCATGCTTTTTTTTAGAGGATACTCAGCTTGCTGAACATCGGCTTTTTGCAGATCAAGGATGGCTCGCATATTGGCAGGACCGATTTGACTGATGAGCCTTTTAGGAGCCCTGATTTTGACATCTACCGTAGCGGGAGGCTTTTGTACAAGTTCAACCTGGGAGGGAATATTATGGAGTTCCAGGGGAACACTCAGTGTTCTTTCCGAAAAAGTCTTTTCTTCTGGGAAAAGAGTTAACCAGAGAATGATAGCAAGCAAGAAAGAAAGAAGTTTAAGACTCCAATTTTTCAGAAATAGATTTTTTAAAAATATTATCATTTTATTTCAAATAGTCCAGAAGAGAATTCTTCAACTGGTCTTTGTCCAGACCTTGCTCCAGGCGCCCTTTTATTGCAAGGGAGATCATTCCAGTTTCTTCAGAGACTACAATGACAGGAGCATCAGTTTCCTGGGAGAGACCAATAGCTGCAAGGTGGCGGGTCCTGGTAAGAAAGGTGTTACCTAAATTATGAGATTCAGGGAGGGGAAGAAGGCATCCTGCGGCTGCAATTTTATTTCCTTGTATTATTGCAGCGCCGTCATGAAGTGGTGAATGAGGAAAGAAAATACTCACAAGGAGTTCTTTAGAAAGGACAGCATCAATTTTTGTCCCTCTATCAATATAGCTTTTAAGGGAGACTTCTCTTTCGATTCCAATCAAAGCCCCGATTTTTTTGGCCGCAAGATAATCGACAGCTATATAGAGATCCTCTAATTTTTCTTTAGATGTCTTCAAGGAAAAGGGCTTTTTTAATGAATGAGAACCGATTGTAGTCAGGAAGCTTCGGATTTCGCCCTGAAAGAGGACGATAATGGCAATAATTAAATAAGCGATGAAATTTCTTATAAACCAGTGGGATACGGTTAATTTACCCCATTGGGTAATAAAGAAAAGAACACCTATGATTCCCAGGCCAATGGCCATTTGGTAGGCCCTTGTGTCCTTAATTAAACGGAAAATCGAATACAAGATGAAAGTAACCAGAAGGATATCAAAGAAATCACCCAGGGTAAATCGTGTAAGAGCATAAATGATCTCAGCAAACATCAGGAACTTTCTCCCGCGGTGTCAATAATATCTTCTCCTTGGGCGACAAGCTCAAGGCCTCCTTGTGTGGCCCTCTCCTTGTCTAAATAGAGGCACCTGTATGAAAAAGAGTCATGGATAACATTGAGGATTCTCCTGCTCCAGGTTTTCTGGCCTAATATGTAGGTTTTGCTGTTGATATGGAAGACAGTAGTCCTTCTCATTTTTTCCTGAGTGTAGTATTTCCTTTTTTAGCAGTTCTGACAGAACTGGATTTGACAGCCCGCTTTATTCCTGTTGGGTTAAGAGTGGCTGTTTTTTCTTTCGCTTGTTTTTTTGTAATGGAACGGTTTTTTCCCCATGTGATTTTTTGACCTTTTGCAATTTTATCTATTTCTTCTGAAGTTAAAACTTCTTTTTCCAGTAATGCATCTGCAATCTTTTTTAATTTATCTTCATTTTTTTTCAATATTTCTTTGGATCTGTTGAGGGTATTATTGATGATTTTTTTTACCTCTTCATCTATCATTTCAGATGTTCTTTCGCTGTAATTTTTGTGCATAGTCAGGTCTTTTCCGAGAAAAATGAGGTCCTCTCGCTCGCCAAATGTGATTGGCCCTAAATCTGACATGCCAAATTGGCAGACCATTTTCCTTGCAATTTCGGTTGCTTTTTCAAAATCGCTGGCAGCTCCTGTTGTTATTTTGTTAAGAAACATATCTTCTGCAACTCGTCCAGCTAAAAGGACAGAAAGTTGGGCTTCAAGGTAATCCTTAGAATAAGTGTAGCGGTCATCAAGGGGAAGCTGTTGGGTTGTTCCAAGTGCAAGACCTCTTGGAATGATAGTCACCTTATGGATTGGGTCAGCTTCTGGGATTAATGCTGCAACAAGGGCATGGCCTGCCTCATGAAAGGCCGTGAATCTTTTTTCTTCTTCGCTGATTATCATGCTTTTCCTTTCTACGCCCATGAGGATTTTATCCTTGGCGTTCTCCATGTCCTTCATTTTGACTTTTTCCTGGCCGTGGCGTGCTCCAAGAAGGGCTGCTTCATTGACGAGATTAGCCAGGTCAGCTCCAGAGAAGCCTGGAGTAGAACGTGCAAGTACTTTCAGGTCTACTCCCTTGTCTAATGGGATAGTTTTCACATGGACTTTTAATATTTCTTCTCTTCCCTTGACGTCAGGCATGTTTACGACAACAGTTCTATCGAATCGTCCAGGCCTGAGGAGAGCACTGTCAAGAATATCAGGCCTGTTTGTGGCGGCAATCAGAATAACTCCTTCATTTGAA
This sequence comes from Candidatus Aminicenantota bacterium, assembly GCA_014859315.1. GTDB lineage: Bacteria > Acidobacteriota > Aminicenantia > Aminicenantales > Aminicenantaceae > Kmv29. The sequence continues at coordinate 10,758 of JACUUK010000027.1, read as the reverse complement.
TCGAAACCGTCCATTTCAACAAGGAGCTGGTTAAGAGTTTGTTCTCTTTCGTCATGGCCACCTCCCAATCCAGCTCCCCTTTGCCTGCCAACAGCATCAATCTCATCTATGAAAATCAAACAAGGCGCATGCTTTTTTCCTTGATCAAACAAATCACGAACACGGGAGGCGCCAACGCCAACAAACATCTCCACGAAATCAGATCCACTGATAGAGAAAAAGGGAACATCAGCTTCCCCAGCGACAGCACGGGCAAGAAGTGTTTTTCCTGTTCCAGGGGCTCCCACAAGAAGGACTCCTTTTGGGATTCTGCCTCCTAATTTTTGAAACTTGCGTGGATTTTTTAGGAATTCGATAATTTCTTGAAGCTCTTCCTTTGCTTCCTCGACTCCGGCAACATCTTTAAATGTGATTTTCTTCTGTATGCCAGAGAAAAGCTTTGCGCGGCTCTTGCCAAAAGAAAGTGCCTTATTTCCTCCTGACTGCATTTGGCGCATAAAAAAGACCCAAAAAAGAACAAGAAGGATGATTGGAAACCATGTGAACAGGTAAGAGAACCAAGGGCTTCGAGTTGTATCTTTTACTTGAATGATAACATTATGCTCCCGCATGATCTTGACAAGGTCATCAAACTGGGAAGGTGCAATGGTTTTAAATTCAGCCCCATCTGTATATTTCCCCTTAATTTCTGAGCCAGAAATCGTGACTTCTTCAACCCTGTTTTTTTCCACTTCGTTAAGAAATTGACTGAAATTAATTTCTGATTTAGCAGCTCCAGGAGATTGAAGAAGGCTCCATAGGATTATGATTATAATTCCAGCGGCAAGCCAGAAGAGTATGTTTTTATAAGATTTTTGTTGTTTTTTTATTGGAGACATAATTAATTCCTTTTTACAAAATCATTTTAACATTTTTTTGTTGAATTGTTAACAAAACTCTTAGGAAACATGCAGATTTTTAATAAAAACTGATTAGAAGCCTCATTTGGGGAAGATTGTATTTGTACTGGCGATGGTTTCCGGGTAAAAGAAAGGAGGTTTTTACTGAGGAGCTTGACGGAAGGAGAAATGTTTTGTAATATAAAATGCCTTTTTCAAGTGGGGCTGTAGCTCAGTTGGGAGAGTGCTTGACTGGCAGTCAAGAGGTCGTGGGTTCAAATCCCATCAGCTCCACCATCTTAATCCTCTGCTTTTCCTAAAACCTCCTGTACTCGTTCAGAAACATTAGTGACACTTTAGAAGAGGAATCCCTTGCAGATTTAGTAGCTTTATGGATACCGCATAGATTTTCCTTTAAGAAGCCAGATTAATAGCCTCACAGGCAAAGAAGTTAATATCAATGTACCTTTTGCTATCTATCTCAACGCTTGTATTTTCAACTATAATTGTTAAAAATTAAGGAGACAATGTGTCACTTAGGCATTGAACAAGAATAACATCTTTACAAAAATTTTAAATAGGTTTATATTTTATCGCCTATACAAATTAAATATATTAAGGTTAATAGAGTAGAAAATGTTTAAATTTATCATCATCCCCCTTTTAATTTTCTTGGCACGCATTTGTGACGTTTCCCTTCAGACAATGAGGATTGTCTTTGTTTCAAGAGGGATGAAAATAATTGCTCCTTTGGTAGGTTTCTTTGAGGTTCTAATCTGGCTTGCTGCCATTCAACAGATCATGCAGAATTTAAACAATATCGTATGCTACGTAGCTTATGCTGGCGGGTTTGCTGTGGGCAGCTTTGTTGGAATCCAAATCGAGAAACGATTGGCCCTGGGAATGTCACTTATACGGGTTATCACAAACAAGGAATCACAGGCCTTAGTCGAATATCTTCGCTCGAAAGATTATGGAGTAACTAACATAGAGGCAGAAGGGAGCAAAGGAAAAGTCAATATAGTCTATATGATCATAAGACGTCGTGAAATCGAGCATGTTATTGAAATCATCCAAAGGTTCAATCCCAAAGCTTTTTTTACTATAGAAGATGTCAGTCAAGTCAGTGAGGGGATATTTCCACAAAGAACGCCTCTTCTAAGATTAAGACCTATTCGCCCTTTCAATCACATTCGCAAGGGCAAATAGAACTAAATTCAAAAATGTGTTTCTTAATGTAAGCTTTTTATAGTATTTTTCTTTTTGGAGTGCGGTATTAAGTATTTAGGCTGCCTTTTGGTTTTTTTTGGGATATTGTACTATTTTGAAAGACTTGAAATATAAGAACGTACATAGTGTAGTGCTTTTGGATCTCTTTCTAAGTGAAAGACAATTATCGACTGAAGTATTTTACGAATTGCTGTAGTTTGCCCGATTGTCAAGGGAAGTGTTGTTTCTTTAGGTGGAGGGTTAATTTTTATCCATTCAAGAAAAAGATTAAATTCTTTTGGTACTTTCTCTTTCTTTTGTTCTGCACAAGAATTGCAAAGTACCCCATCCTTTTTTGATGAGAGCCACGAAGGCCCGGTTATATTCTTTTGGCATTTCTTGCACCAGTGAAAAACAGGGAGAATCCCATTGATCTTCAGAAACCATGCCTCAAAGTAAGTGCTGAGGAAATTAAGGTCGCCTCCTGCTTTTAACGCTTGAAGATTGGCTATCAAAAGGCGGAAGAGCGGTTCGTCTTTTGACCTGGCAGGGAAAAACTCCTCAACGATCTCTGCGAAATAGGCAAGAGTAAAGGAAATATTCAGATCTTTTTGTATTTCAAAGAATGACTCTATGAGATCACAGTTGCTTACTGTTGACAGCTCTTTTCTTTCTTTCTCGTAATAAAAAATATTTACATAAGAGAATGGTTCTAAGCTGCTTCCAAAGCGGTTTCCAAATTTACGGGCGCCTTTGGCAATTCCTCTCATTATGCCTTTATCTCGTGAAAAAAAGACAACAATTTTATCCTGTTCTCCTACAGGGAATGTTCGAAGTATTATAGCTTCTGATTTTTCAAGAGGCATAGAGGTTAAGAAATGTATTTTAAGAAAATAGTTCCAAGTCCGAGGAATACAAGTATGCCGATAGTGTCTGTGCACATTGTAAGAAAATTAACTGAACCCAAGGCGGGGTCTAAGTGAAGTAGCTTTAAAAAGAATGGAATAAGTGTTCCAAGAAAGGCAGCAACAAAAATATTGACGATTACTGCCAGCCCTAAGATTAATCCGAGAAAAAGATTGCCAATGATGAAATATGAAACAAGACTTAATACCGCCCCAAGAACTACGCCATTTCCAATTCCCACAGAAATTTCTTTAAATAATGCCTTTTTTGCAGAGAGCCAATCTGTTTGCCCCACAGCGATTTCACGGACAATAATGGCAATAGTCTGATTTCCTGCAATCCCTCCCAAAGCTGCAACCAGAGGCATAAATACAGCCAGAGTTATGGCTTGCTGGAGAGTTCCTTTGAAATAGTTGACGACGAAGGGGGCTAAAGAAGCGGTTATACAGCTAATAAGAAGGAAAGGTAGCCTCTTTTTTATGGAGGAAAAAGGGCTGTCCTGGATTCTGTCAGTTGCATCCAAAGACACCATCTTATAAATGTCTTCGGTGGCTTCTTTATCTATGACATCAATAACGTCATCAACAGTAACTACTCCGATTAGTTTGTTTTCAGAATCAATAACAGGAATAGCCACAAGGTTATAATCGGCAACGGCTCTTGCGACTTCTTCCTGGTCTGTTTCAGGGTGGACACTGATTACTTCTGTTGTCATTATATCCTTCAATTTTGTATTCGGGCGTGAAAACAGAAGTTGTCTAAGTGAGACGACTCCCAATAATCGATTATCATCATCCACTACGTAAAGGTAAAAGGCGGATTCGACGTCGCCTTCGAGCTGCATGGCAGTTATTGCATCAGAGACATTTGTGTCCTGATTCAAGGCATAAAAATTTGGAGACATGATTCGGCCTGCAGTTTCTTCCTCGTAATGAAGAAGGCCTTTCACATCTTCGGAAGGTTTATCCTCCATCTCTTCAAGGACGGCTTCCTGCATCTCTTCAGGAAGAAGTGGAAGAATAGTAGCGACGTCATCAGAAGGAATTATCTGAAAAATATCAGATATTTCACTTACTGGTAGCTCCTTTAAGATTTGAGCTGCATCTTCTGGCTCGATTTCGCTTAAAACTTCTGCTGCCTTTTCCTTTCCTTTTTCATAAATGGTATTGAAAAGAACAAGTTTTTCTCTGGCAGTAAAATGGGACATTACTGTTGCAATATCGGCCGCATGTAGATTCTTCATCAAGTTCCAGAGGCGAGAGAGTGCCCCCATATTGATAAACTTCCGCGCCGAAGTTATTACAATCCTCAGGGCCTGGAGCTTCATTGTTTTTCTCTTTCGGACTCAACGATAACATAAAATATTTAATCTGTAAATTACAAGTGTAATCAATCTCTATTCTTATAAAAATATTTATTCGTCTCAGAGGCAATGATACTACTGAGACCGATGAGTCCAATAAGGTTAGGGAATGCCATGAGGCCGTTCATAAGATCTGCCAATGTCCAGACAGTTTCGAGCTTTAAGATAGTTCCTATTGCTACGAAAATAACGAAAGTTATGCGGTAGGTTTTAACTGCTCTTTCTGAAAACAAGTATTCGATAGATTTCTCACCATAATAACACCAGCCGAGGATAGTGGAGTAAGCAAAAAATATAAGACCCAAGGTTACAATCATCTGGCCGATTCCACCTGGCAATGAAACATCAAATGCCGTAGCAGTGAGCTCAGCACCGGTCGTTCCAGAGGTCCAAAGCCCGCTACAAAGAATCACAAGGCCAGTCATAGTGCAGACAACAATGGTGTCGATAAAAGTTTGTGTCATAGAGACTAACGCTTGATTTACAGGATTAGATGTTTTGGCGGCGGCTGCAGCAATCGGTGCTGACCCCAAGCCAGATTCATTAGAGAAGACTCCTCTTGTGACTCCCATTCGCATGGTTTGCATGACTGTTGCTCCTAAGAATCCACCTGCTGCAGCTGTGGGATTAAACGCAGATTTGAAAATTAGCGAGAATACATGAGGAATGGTGGTTATATTTAAAAGAAGGATTACCAGAGCTCCAGAAAAATATATGATTATCATAAAAGGAACAAGAACTTGTGTGACTTTAGCAATACTTTTTATCCCACCTAATACAACCACAGCTGTAAAAGCGGCTAAAATGATTCCTGTTGCCCAGTTTGGAATTCCAAAAGATGCATTCACAGCTTCGGCAACAGAATTGGATTGGACCATATTCCCAATACCAAATGCAGCGATAGAAGCAAAAATTGCAAATAAAATACCGAGCCACTTTATTCCTAATCCTTTAGAGATGTAATACATAGGGCCGCCGCTCATTGTACCGAATTCATCTGTTTCCCTGTATTTGACTGCCAGGACTGCTTCCGAATATTTTGTGGCCATGCCGAAAAGGCCTGTTATCCACATCCAGAAAAGAGCTCCAGGACCTCCTGTTACTATCGCTGTTGCGACACCGGCAATATTACCAGTCCCAACAGTGGCGGCTAAAGCTGTCATGAGTGCTTGGAAATGGGAGATATCACCTTCCACATCACCTTCTTCTTTTCTTTTAATAAAAGCAAGATAAAGAGAATGAAAAAGTCCTCGAAATTGAAGGCCTTTTAATCTCATGGTTAGAAAAATCCCTGTGCCTACTAACAAAATAATCAGAGGTGGACCCCAAATGAAGTCTCTGATTTCTGTTAAAAGCGGGAGAATTTTACTTTCCATGCTTTTTCCCAATAAATAAATTTTCTACATTATAACAATGAAAAAGGAGACGGTCTATTTTTTTTCAGGAATTCAGATTTCAAGGGGAGTTAGGATTTATTCAAGATAAGTTTGCTTTTACTTGAATGTTGCGCTGTATTAATGTCCGTGATTTGAACAACCTGAAAAGAGACCTTATCCGAGAAACTTTATGCCCAGATCCATTATCTTCTTGCGGAGAGCTTCTTTTTCTATGTTAAGTTCAGTTGCGCTTTTGGATAAATTCCAGTTGTTTCTGATAAGGGTATTGTGGATATATTCGATTTCGAAATAAATTTTAGCTTCATCCAGGGGCTGGTTTTGGTTTATTCCAGAAACATACTGCATTTCTCTTGGTTCAACCAGAAGGGACAGATGTGATTCTTTAATCTCATCATCAGGAACCATAATGACGAATCTTTCAATCACATTTATAAGTTCGCTGATATTTCCTGGCCAGGAATAGCTTATAAAAGCTTCCATAGCTTCCTTGCTCATAGCTTTTTGTTTCTTGCCAAACTCTATAGAAAAATTCTTAAGGAAATAATTTATTAGGAAAGGGATATCTTCCTTTCTTTCTCTTAATGGATGAATAATCATAGGGATGACATTAAGCTTGAAGAATAAATCTTCTCGAAATTTATTCTTTGCTATAAGTCCTCTTAAATTTTTGTTGGTTGCAGCGATTATCCGGACATCGATTGATATCGGTTTTTCTGATCCTAAGGGCTCGTATTTTTTCTCTTCAATAATTCTCAATAACTTTGCCTGGTTATTTAAATTCATGTCTCCTATTTCATCTAAGAAGAGGGTGCCGCCGTCGGCTAAAAGGAGCTTGCCCTTTTTATCCTTTTCTGCATTTGGGAAGGCACCCTTAACATAACCGAAAAGCTCGCTTTCAATTAAATCATCGGGAATAGCACCAAAATTTATCTGAATAAATCTTTTATTGTTTCGTGGACTGTATTGATGGATTAAACGGGCAATAAGTTCTTTGCCTGTGCCATTTTCACCATAAATCAAAACAGGTGCATTTGTTGGGGCTGTCGTATTTATTTTTTCTCTAAGTTTTTTTATCGATGGGCTTACACCGATGAGTTGATATTTTATCTTGGTTTTCTCTCGGAGTTGAATGTTTTCTTCTTCTAATTTTTTTTGCCGTAATGCGTTTTTAACAGTTAAAACAACTTTCTCCAAAGACAAAGGTTTTTCAAGGAAATCATATGCGCCAAGTTTTGTCGCTTTAACTGCAGATTCGATTGAGCCATGCCCTGTGATCATGATTACAGGAAGGTTTTCCTCTGCACTTTTAATTTTTTCCAGGACAGCGATTCCGTCCATTTCAGGAAGCCAAATATCAAGGAGGATGATGTCAAAATTTTCCTCCCGTAAAAGGGAAAGGCCCTGCTCTCCACTTTCTGTTGTTATGACAGAATAACCTTCGTCTTCTAAAATGCCTTTTAATGAAGACCTTATGCCTGATTCATCATCGATTACCAGAATTTTGTCTTTAATCATATTGGTACCTGTATAATAAATTTTGCTCCGTGAGGTTTATTGTCTTCGACATCAATCGAACCATTATGTTCTGTGATGACTTGATTGACAATAGCCAGCCCTAATCCAGTCCCTTTTTTCTTTGTTGAAAAGTGAGGGAGAAAAAGTTTTTCCTTGTCTTTTTCAGAAATACCAGGGCCAGAGTCGGAGATTTCTATTTTGACCCTTTGACTGGCTTCATCAAAATATGTGCAAATTTTAATTTCTCCTTTTTTGTCCATAGCATCGATAGCATTATCGATAAGATTTATAAATACCCTCCGTATTTGTTGGGGGTCGATTCTAATAGGCATGGGGATATCGGGAGAATAATTAGTCTCAAATTTGATTTCTGTAAAGATTCCTCTAAAAAGAGTAAGGGTTTGGTCTATGAGTTCATGAAGATCTGCAGATTGAAGCTCGATGCTTGGCATCCGTGAAAAATTAAAAAATTCATCCACGAGAGATTTTATTGTTCTGGCTTCCTGAACAATAGTATTAGCACCTTCGGCAATCATGGTGTCATGTTCTGTTCTCGGTTTCTTTAAGTTTTTAATAATCCTTTCTGCTGAGAGTTGAATAGGGGTTAAAGGATTCTTGATTTCATGAGCCACTCGTTGGGCGATTTCCTTCCATGCAGCGATTTTTTGGGCTTTTATGAGCTGTGTTAGGTTATCGATAACTACAATCATGCCATGAAAGGTGTTATCAGAATGGCGCAAAGGAGAGAGAGTTAAAGCGATGGTCAAATTTTGGTTTCCTAAATCGATGTTTATTTCTTTATCAGAAAGTTTGTATTTATTTTGAAGCCCCCGCTTAATGGTTGATACAATGTCAGAGTACTGAGGTTTTTGCAGCATATCTTTATAGCTTTTTCCGACAAGATTTTTTCTTGGCAAGGAAAGTATTTCTCGAGCAGAGGGATTGATTGTTGTAATATATCCATGGGCATCAAGGGCGATAACTCCAGTTGTGATGTTATTTAAAACTGTTTCTATGTATTGTTTTCTTGCCTCTAACTCTGATGTTTTCTTGCCGATGTTGTGCTGGCTTTCTTTGAGGTCTGCTATCATTTGGTTGAAGGAATCGATAAGGATACCCAGCTCATCAGAGGCAGGGTCTTCCACTCGTACATCTAAATTCCCTTTGGAAACTTCTTTAGTGGCCTGGGCCAGTTTTTCGATGGGTACAGTGATTCCTTTTGCCAGGTGAAAGCCGATCCAGCTTGCAGCAAAAATAATTAGAAGAGTTATAAAGATTAAGGTTATTAAATAGAATGTTTTGACAGGGTGTTTCTGAGTTTTCAGCTGCTGATATCTTTGGACATAAGCGGTAATATTGTTGATTTTTTCTGCATAATTCTGAGGGAGGAATTTTCCTGAAACAACAAGGACGTTTCCAATTTCTGGGATTTTAAAAGAAACACCCCTGCGTATCATTTCTCCTTTCCCCATTGGCAATGTTTTGCTGAACATCTCGCCCAGGTGGGCCCGTTTTACGATGTTCTGGCTAAGTTCCCGGTAATATTGGAAAGGAAGGGTAGGATTGAGGTATGTGAACAGCTCTTCTTCATCCAGATAAATGCTTATTTCATCTAATTTATATTCTATTAGTTTTTTTCTGACAAATTCCCTTAAAGGGAGCTGGCTTTCAAGGTTTATAAGGTTTTGTTTTTTTATTGCCTGGCCGATCTGTTGAGCATAATGCAGCGTGATTTCCTCACTGTTTGAATAAAATCCGTCCGAAAGATTTTTTGTGTCCTCCAGTATTTTGTCTATAGGTGTTTTAAACCAATTTTCGATGTTCCGACTTATCAAATCGCTGGCGAATAAAAAAAGAAGCAAGGTCGGTATAAAGGAAAGGGCAATAAAGAAGAGGAGTAGTTTTGTTTTAAAATGAGCTCCTACAACTTTTCTTTTTCTCTCTAAATAAAGTTTTATCAAATTTCTTCCTAAGACAAAGAATAGGATTAGAAAAAGCAATAATACAATTATTTGGAGGGAAGAGAGGAGTATGTTAGTTACAGAGGTAGGAGAAAATTGTTGGGTTTCGCGTATAAATAATTCTATCGCGAAAAATAATACAATGAGAAAAATGATAATGGCTCCTATGACCCTGGAACCGCTTTTTTTAGGATTTTCCATTTTTGATTCTTTATTGTTGAATATATTTAATTATTTGGCAAGTGGTTAATTTGTTTGTCTTCACCTTCAAGAAATTGTTGGAAATTATCTAAAGTTATACGGATGTTCTTAACGACTTGTCCAGATGAACCTATTACTTTCCCTTTTTTGCCATTTATCGTATAAGTAAAACCGCCTGCATTGCCTATATGGACAAGAAATTCCTGTGATGCATCTATTTTGATTTGAGTGTCTGGCCTTTTGATTCCGTCTATCTTTAATATGCCATCTGCATAAACCTGGAGCCAGGTCCTCTGGTGAAAGAACATTTCGAGTGTAAGACTATCAATTTTTTTATCTATTATTTCATGCAGAATTATTTGTGGAAGGGATGATGGTTTCGGCTGAAAAGTTGTCTGCAAGATTTCTTCTTCAGGAGAGAGAAGTCTTTTATAGACAGTAAAATATATAAGAAAAATGATAATCAAAAGAATGATGGATAAAACGATGATATACATCCATTTTTTAATTTTTTTTGGTAAAGCAAAGGAGACGGATTTTCCAATAAATTCTTTTTCTTGCTCTTGTTCTTGAAACTGGAGCATTTCGTAATATTTATTCAAAACATCATTTTCATCGAGACCGATATAATTTGCATAAGCGCGAATGATGCTTTTTGTGAAGAATTTTCCGGGAAGCAAGTCAAGCTTATCCTCTTCAAGAGCAATGAAAAATCTAAGGCCGATCTTTGTAGATTCTGCAATTTCTTGAAGAGTGATTCCCCTTAATTTTCGTTCTCTTCTGAGGTCTTGTCCTAAAGAAGCCATTTTTTGAATTTTAAGATATAATACGTCATTCGTCAATCATATTACAATTATGCGACCTTATTGTAAGATAACATGATGATTTGATGCACCTCCACATGGGGTCTATTGTGTGATAGATTACCCATGGACGAAAAAATCAAATTAACAGGAGGTGCCTTAATGAATTATATGGGTATTGACCATCATAAGCAATACTCACACATCACGTTGGTCGACGAAGAGGGAAAAGTCATCAAGTCGGGAAGGGTTGATAATTTACGGAGTGAAGTAGAGGAGTTTCGGGTGTAATTTCTTACAATAAATTAACGTAAACTCCTACCATTTTATCATGATATTTTATATAAGTATTATTCTTTATCGGATTAAACTATTAGATTTATCAAGATCGGTTAACAAAACCAGAATGGTATTGCAAAATCATCCTTGGGCCAGATGGTGAGTTGTGGTTTTTGCGGGAAAAAAATTAAGAGCTAACTAATCCCTATTCTTCTTAAGATTTTCTAAAAGCTTCTGCATTTACAT
>JACUUK010000169.1 GCA_014859315.1 Candidatus Aminicenantota bacterium | reverse complement strand
CCATGGTATTTCGTAAGTGGATTTGCAGCGAACGATCCTGAATCCAGCCGGCTTGTAATAGAAAGTATAAAGAAAATTAAAATCTTTGCGGGAAAAAAAATCATCGGGCTTTTAAATCTTAGAAAAGACAGAGGCGACAGGTCACTCCAGTGGCTAAGAGCGCTACAAGAGGGGGCTTTTCCTGAATTCAGCAGACTTATAATTATAGGTGATCATGCCTTGGTCGTTAAGAGAAAGTTAGAATCCAAAATTGGTGCTGAAATCTCTGCTGTTAAATCCAAGGACCCTGAGGATATAATAAATAGAATCCTGGAACTTGAGAATGAAGAAAGTGTTTTGATTGGCCTTGGAAATATCGGAGGTGCTGGCAGGCACCTTGTTAATTATTTAGAGCAGGAAGGACAACCATATGTATTTTGAAACACTTATTGCTGGGCTAATTGTAGCTGTGATTTTTGTTGAAATCATGGAAATCTATCCAGGTGGAATAATTGTACCTGCGTATATGGCCTTATACTTGGATCAACCACTCAGAGTAATCGCCACTATTGTTATTGCTTTTCTTGGCTTGTTCACCTACAGGATTCTTTCAAGCCGTCTTATTCTGTTTGGGAAACGAAGATTTGTTATGCTTGTGCTTTTAGGGGCCTTATGGGCACAGGTATGGTTTTTAATCTTTCCACATGTGTTTCCAGATACTCCAGAGCTGCGCGTGATAGGGTGGATTATTCCAGGACTCCTTGCAAATAATTTAGAAAAACAGAAAGCCCTGCCGACTTTAGCTTCATTGTTTATTGTGGCAACAATAACTTATGTTCTGGTGCGTCTAATCATGTGGATTTGAAAACTATGGACAATTTATTTGCAAAGCACAAACGATTTGTTCCAAAAGAGGCCAGCGGGCAAAATAATAAGGCCATTTTTATTCTTTTCGTCTTGAGTCTTGTTTTCTTTTTGCTTGCAAAGGTAATTCCTTTCAAGAACACAGATGCACTCAAGGGGGAGATGATTTCTGCTTCTCTGAAGATGCAGGAAGCAATGGAAATATTGAAAGAATGCCAGAATAATAAAGGGATTTTCCCTGATGAACGTATTGATATTAATCGAACAGGATTGATTGGGCTCGAGTATTCATCCATAACTACTTCCTTGGGGAATTTAGGATCTAAACGAACCACCACAAATCCAAACTTTGCTGCCCTACTGGTACTATTGCTTCACCAAGCGGGCGTTAATAGGGGAGACACTATTGCTGTTGGTGCATCCTGTTCTTTTCCAGCTCTTATTATAGCTGTGCTTTCTGCATCAGAAGCCATGGATTTAAAGCTCCTTTGCATATATTCTCTCGGAGCGTCACAGTGGGGGGCCAATAATCCATATTTTCACTGGCTTCATATGAATCAATGCCTGTTAGATGCATATGTCTTTGATATAAAGCCCATTGCAGTTTCATTAGGAGGAGACAGGGATTCAGGAGAAGAAATGGTTCCCGAAGGCCGCTCTCTCCTGATAAAAGACATCATGGAAAGTGGGATTACGTTTGTACAGCAACCTGATTTTGAAGAGAACATTAAAGCAAGAATGCGCCTGTATTTCGAAGAAGTGGGTAAGGATGGGATTAAGGCGTTTATAAATATTGGAGGAAGTTTGGCAAATATTGGAATAGATTCTGAGATATTACATTTGAAACCAGGTGTTCCAAGAATCAAGGCAATCCCATCCCCTGAAAGAAGGGGAGTATTATTTGAAATGGCAGCAAAAAATATTCCTGTGATTCACCTGTTGTATATGAAAGGTCTTGTTCAACGCTATGGGCTCGAATGGGATCCAGTGCCTCTCCCGCCTCCAGGAAAAGGCCAACTCTATCAGATTCCCCGCTACAAAGACCCTATGTTTCTTGTAATCGCAATTTCATATTTTTTTTCTGTGTTCATCACGGCCTTTGTCTTGCTGTTTCTGAAAAGGCAGAATTGATAATTCTTCTTTTTTTTTAGCTCTGAGTTTTATTTTATGAATTGCGCCAACGGCTGATTTTTGCTATATATTTTTGTCTTGTAGAAATTAGGCGAAATTATACACAAATGTATGCAAAGGCAAGTTTCATCTAAGAAAAAGGAGAAATAAGATGAACGCAAAAAGAATCATGCAGAAACTTACCCTCACAGGTATTTTGGGTGTTTTTTTGATGATTGCTGTAAATGGTTTTAGTTATTGCGAACAAATAAAAGTGCGAGTGATTGTCCGGGTGGCAAATGTAAGGGAAAATCCGAGTCTTAAATCAGATATCATAGGACGGGTAAAAAGAGGAACAATCCTTCAAACAGATGAGAAAGAAGGTGAATGGTATCGTGTGCGCTTGCCCTTGAAACTTCCAGGATATGCCCTTCCTGGATATATTCATGAAAGTATTGTTAAGGAAGTAAAAGAAGATGTTCCTGAGACAGAATTTGAATCGCAGGAAGACTTAAGGGGAATAAGTTCTATGTCTTGGAGCGTGGGTGCTGGCATGGGATATTCTGCTTTTTCAGAAAGCTATTATGGTGGGGGGCTTAGATTTGACGGTAGCTTCAATTGCAAGCTGTCTGATAAATTTGGCCTCAGTTTAGAGTTATTGAAATTCGGAGCACCTGTGGAGGCGGACCCTGAAGGATTTAGCAAAGGGGAATTAAATATAATTCCCATACAGCTTAGCTTGCAATGGCATTATCCTCTAAATAATAAAATATCCCCCTATATATTTGGAGGACTGGGCTACTATATCAACAGTTTTACTATTGACAAGGGGTATTCTTCATTTTTGGAGGAGGATATCAAGAATGCTTTTGGCTTTCACTTTGGAGTAGGCATGGATTATATCATAAGCAATCACTTAGCTTTCACTTCTGATGTTAGATATTCTGTTGTAAAGACAGAAGGAACATGGACGATAAAGGCAGAGACTCCGGTCTCAAGAAAGATAAATGACATTAATCTGAATGCTTTTCAATTTGGCATTGGAATAAGATATCTATTTTAAAACAAACAGCTATAGTCTCACGGTTATTTGGAAAAGATGTTGTTTTTTGCAGGGCAATCTGCTTAAATTTATTCCTTTTTTTATTTTATTAGATTTGTGCACGGCAATTTTCCCCT
>JACUUK010000026.1 GCA_014859315.1 Candidatus Aminicenantota bacterium | reverse complement strand
TTGGGCTTCCTTTGGTCCTTCCCCCTTTTAAAGGCCGAGTCCACCCAAAGTACAATTGTCCTGAATTCTTGAATGCAATTTCGGATTGCCAGGCCCTTTTCAATGAACCATCGTGCCGTATTTTACTTGAAGGTAGAAACCGTGTGGCTTCGGTGCAGATACCTGTTGGCGAAAACAAATCAGCAGAAATTGTTATAAAAGAATTCCGGGTTCAGGGAATTAACGCATTGAAAAGCCTCTTCTTGCCTTCAAAAGCTAAGAAAGCCTGGAGAGGAAGCATGGAATTGATAGAAAGGGAACTTGCTACTCCTCATCCTGCGGCCTACCTTGAAAAAAGAAAAGGGCGGATGATTGACCAGAGCTTTTATCTTTCCGAGTGGGTAGAAGATGTAAAAGAAATCCGTCTTTTATTCCGTCAGCTTCCTCATGAAGAGCTAAAGGAGCTTTTGGCTGCATTAGCCGCACATCTTTTCTTCTCCCACCAAAAAGGCATTCTTCATCGCGACCTTTCTGATGGAAATGTTCTTGCGAAAAAAAGCAAAACAGGGAAATATGTTTTTTATCTTGTTGATACTAACCGCATTAAGATAAAACAAAAAATTTCTCCTTTATCACGCATGAAGAACCTTATCCGATTTGGCGTGCCTCCTTCTTATCAACGTTTTTTCCTTGAGCAGTATTTGCGAGTTAAGCCGGCGCCAAAGTTTTTATGGTTTTGGTATAAAATAAATAAGAATACTTATACTATGTATATAAAGACGAAAAAAATGTTGCGGCTAAAGCAAATCGCACGAAAGTTAAAGATTCAATAACATGGACGCTGAATTTCGTTGGAATCCCTATGCAGACCAGCCCCATAATGTGATTCCAAAAAATGAACGCTTCAAACACCAGATAAAATATGTTGAAAGCTATTTGAAGCTTTTTCCCTCGAACCTCCGCGCAGCAGTTCCTGCGCTTTCTCTTTACAGGAAATACAAGAGAGGATTGTATTGCTCGCCTGTGGAGGTCAAAGCCCCTTTTGCCATCTCTGTTTCTCCCGATGAGAAAAAGTTGGAAGATATCGTCTCCTGCTTTCATGATTTAGGCATAAATCAAACTCTTGTGCGAATCCCTTCATGGGAAAGAGAAAAGCTGGAGGATTACAAGAAATTCATATCCTCTCTTCT
Source organism: Candidatus Aminicenantota bacterium (assembly GCA_014859315.1). GTDB lineage: Bacteria > Acidobacteriota > Aminicenantia > Aminicenantales > Aminicenantaceae > Kmv29. The sequence goes on along the minus strand of JACUUK010000026.1, from coordinate 17,854 downwards.
TGAGAATGGTATCACACCGGTTGTTGCTCTGCTTCAGAACAGAAACGATGTGCGGAGCCCCTCTCGGTGGCTGCATTTTGTTGAGGATGTCTTCTCTTGTTTGAAAGACCACTGCGAATATTTTGAAGTTGGACATGCATGGAACAGGACAAAATGGGGATTATGGGAATACAGAGAATATCTGGAACTGGCTCGTCCTGTTGTGCCGTTGGCTGATAAATACAGTGTGAAACTTGTGGGCCCGGCTGTGATTGATTTTGAATTCCATCTGTATCCTCCAGTCCTTGCAGAAATTGACTTTGAAAAAGTGAGCTCTCTTCTTTATGTGGACAGGGTCGGTGCACCCGAAAACACACAATTTGGATGGGATGCCCCACGAAAGATTGCATTATTGAAAGCGATTATAGATACATGTTCTCGTAGAGGCCGTGATTTATGGATTACAGAGGTGAACTGGCCCTTGAAAGGAACAGGGATTTATTCTCCAGTATCAGGAAAACCGAATGTCACTGAAGAGCAGCAGGCGAATTACCTTGTCCGTTATTTCATTTATGCTTTATGCAGCGGCCATGTCGAGAGAATATACTGGTGGCAGCTTGTAGCCCCTGGTTATGGGCTAATCGACAATAGAGAGAATGAATGGAGGAAGCGCCCTTCTTATAAAGCCATGAAAGCGATGGGCTCTTTTCTTAAAGGAAGCACATTTATTCAGAAGGCAGAGCATCCTGAGGCAAATGTGTTTATTTTCAAGAAAGGGTCGGAATCTTTTGCTGTTTGCTGGACAAGAAAGGGATCTATAGAGTATTGTTTCCCCCGCCGAGTGATTAGGGCGTTTAACAGTGGTGGAAAAACAATAGAAATCACTGCAAATAAAATCAAAATAAATGAAAGCCCGCAGTATGTTTTTTTGGAAAGAGAGTGAATAAATGAAAAACAAGTCTTTTCAAAAGCACGAAGTCGCAGAGTATGAAAGAAAAAGATACCGTGGCCTTGACCAGCGCCTTGTGCATAAAAGAGAGAGGAAAATCCTCGAATCAATCTTTAAAGAAATTCAAGGAGACTCCCTTCAGGTTCTGGATATTCCCTGTGGTTATGGCCGCTTCTCTCAGTTATGCTTGAAGCATGGGTTTTCTTTAGTTAACAGCGATATTTCTTTTCACATGGTCCAGCGGGCAGTGAACCGCAAGCGCTTTAACATGGAAGCATCTGTTTGCGGTTTTGTTTGTGATGCCAAACAAGGAATTCCTGTTAAGACAGAAATCATTCCAGTTGTGCTTTCCATGCGCTTTTTCCATCATCTACATGAGGCAGATGACCGCCTGTTTATCCTGAAGGAGTTTTATCGCGTTTCCTTAAAATGGGTGGTCTTGTCATATTACAAGAGCCATGCTTTACATCGCCTTCAAAGAAAACTCAGGAAGGCAGTAAAGAAAGCAAAAACGCGAATAAAGATGATTTCGAGGAAAGAATTTCATCGTGAAATCACTGAGTCCGGCTTTGAGGTCGTAAAGGAATATTCTCTTTTTCCTGGGCTTCATGCCCAGCATATTGTTCTTTTGAGGAAGGTTAAAAGTGAATCCGAAACCCGGCTGTAAGGGAAAAACCTGATAAATCGATCATTGCGTGGGCAGGGTTTAGGACACCTGCTTCTGCAGGCCTTTTTTTGCGAATAAAAAGCAAGGGATAAGATTTTTCCTCAGATATTTGCCCTTGATAGATATAGAGCGTACCTTCTTCAGAAGAGGAAAAACCAGTTGAATCTTCAAAGTAATTTGTCCCCTTAAATCCGCGTATTCTGGCATAACGGCCTATCCCCTCCAGGAAAACGCTGAGATGGGAAGAGACATTCTGGACGATTCCCAGCCCTCCCATTAATCCGAGTTCCTGGGCCTTAGATTTTCCTTCCCAATTCTCCCAGAAATCATCTGTCTGAATGTTGTAATAGTATGTGCATTGGGCAAAGTAATACTCGATTCCGCTCTTGATATAAAAAGACGGAATCGGAAAATATGAAATCATTAATTTAATGGGAATCGCTTGTATTTTAGGACATGTGGTAAAAACATATGAAGCTTTGCCTCTTATGAATTCAATTTGGCTTTCTTTTTTGCCCTTGAAGTAATCGACGCCTATCCCGAGGAACACACTCGGATGTAATCGAATTATTAATTCCCCTCCAGCGATGTAACTCAAATGAGCTGGGCGAACCTCTCCATTCCTCTCGGCGGAAAGAATATCTTCGTAAAAGTCCGCCAATCCTTGGGCACCTTTATTTAAATCACCGCCGAAAAAGAAATTTCCGCCTCCTGAGAAAGAGATTTGTACAGGCGAAAGAGAGGACTTAAATTGGGTGGGCTCTACAAAAGGAGGTGAAATTATCTGGGATTCCTTTGATTCAGTCTCTTGTTCTTTTTGAGGCGCTTCCTCTTTCACAGGTTCTTCTTGAGGAATTGGCCGGATTGTAATGATTAAACTCTCATGAACATAACCACTTAGAATCTCTCCTTTATCGGATTTCAACTGGACTTTATACCATTCTCCTTCCTGGCCTAAATATTCAAGAAATGTCCCCATTGGTACCTGATAAATGATTGTGCTGCCTATGTCAGGTTTTTGCCTGATATTGGCTTGTTCTGTGACGACTTTGAGTTTGAGAGGGGCTTCTTTTTCTTGCCCTTGAAGAGGAGCCAGGGAGGAGAAGAAAAATGCCGTTAGTATTGAGAATAAAATAATATGCACACGTGATTTTCTTATGATAAGCTTCATTTTATTAATTTTACTGAATATGATTATAGACAAAATCCCACCATCAAGCAAATTTTTATAAGGTTCATCATGTTTGTCTTTTTTGAATCTTGCTTAATTTTTAAAAAAAGTGATAACATTAATAAAACTTAGGTAAAATAAATGGAGAAAGCAATGAATCAGCACAGCAAAAAACACAAAACAAAGATCTATTTAGGTGTTATTGGGGGCATTCTTTTGTTTGCTTGTTTAATGCTTGCTGAGAATGGAGCCCGGATAAAATTTAATGAAGAATCCTGGGATTTCGGCAGAGTAAAACAGGGAGAGATTCTTACTCATGTGTTTATATTTCAGAACGTGGGGGATGCTCCACTTGTTATTAAAAAGGTTTATACTTCATGTGGATGTACGGCAGCTTTAGTCTCAAATAAAAACATTGCGCCAGGCAAAAGAGGGGAGATAAAGGCAACTTTTAACACACAAGGGTATGAAGGAGATGTTTCAAAGTATATTTATGTGGAATCTAACGATCCTATTCAGCCTCGAGCGCAGCTCACAGTCTCTGCTTCGATAGACGTGCCTCCCCGTCCCAAAATAGACTTGGACCATTATAGTGTTGATTTAGGTTTAATATTGGAGACAGAACCTATCCAGACTCAAGCAAAAATCCGCAATAAGGGAGAGCTGGAGCTCCAGGTTGAACTTTCCCATAGAGATGCATCTTTTTTTCTTGGGAAAAAGAAGATAACTTCTCCTGTAAAAATCGCCTCTCGGAAACAAGTTGTAATCGATATAAAGATTTCCCCGCAGAAAAGAAGAGGTATGATAAGGGAGTATATCTTGCTGAAATCTAACGACCCGATGAGGCCTAATCTTTCTTTATACATCAGTGGTTACATTGTGACAAAGGAACAGCTAAGGGAACTTTTTAAGAAACACAAGGACATTCTATGAAAAAGGGAAAAGAAAAATGGTTTTATTTGCAAATTTTTTAATTTCTATAGCAAAGGTTATCCATATTATCTTGATAACATATATCTGGGTTATCATTATAAGAGCACTCCTTTCTTGGATTCCTGTGCCTTCTCTACATTCTTTTGCTGTTATCCTTTTTTATTTGACTGAACCTGTCTTGAGGCCATTTCGCCGAATTGCACCTCCTTACAAACTTGGAGGTATTGATATAAGCCCAATTATCGTCATTTTACTGATTATATTTCTGGATTCTTTTCTTGTGAAGTCGATATCTATTTATGGCATGCAGCTTCTAAGACAGCAGATGTGGATTTTTTAGCCCAAAAGATTTTATTTTTTATGCAAAACAAAGCAAAGGGAAACCAGTGAAAGAGAAAAAACCTGGTAAAGTTCTAATTAACGTTAAGGTCCAGCCAAAATCCAGCAAGCGTTCAATTGAGCAAATTGGTTTGCACGAATACAAGATTCGAGTCCTTGCACCTCCTGCCAAAGGAGAAGCCAACAAAGAGGTTATTCAAATAATCGCATCTTATTTCGATATTCCTCCTTCCCGGGTTTCAATCATTAAAGGCCTGGCGTCCCGCAATAAAGTGGTTGCAATTCATTTGGGAGACAAGCGGATTCTTGGGGAAAACACATAAATTTGGGGAGAAAAGTTGTCCTATTGTACCAATTGGGGCCTGTCCCCAATTTTAACTTGTGTTTTTTATTTTTCTTGTTAAAATATTTCTGAAGTCTTAATCTTATTAAGCCTGGATTATTCACGAGTCGAGGAGAGTCAAATGTCAGATTTCTTGAAAAAGATACTTTGGGCTACTGATTTTTCTGATGAAGCACAGGAAGCCCTTATTTATGCGAATGCCTTCGCCGAGACTTTTAAGGCAGATCTTTTAGCTTTGCATGTTATTCCTGATTTCTCGCCTGCACTTTACAATGTAGCCACAGCTATAAAGGGTGAGTTAGTGCAAAAAGTAGATTTCTTAAAAACAGACATCACGAAACGCCTGAACACACTAAAGAGGAAAAAAGGAATTTCCTTTAAAGTTCTTGTAAAAGAAGGAACTGCCGCAAAGGTGATTGTAGAAACTGCACAAAATGAAAAGGCAGATCTCATTGTCATAGGGAAAAGAGGAGAATCTGCCATAGAGAAGCTTTTTCTCGGAAGTGTGGCAAACCATATATTGAGAAGTTCTTCTGTTCCTGTTCTTGTAACAAAGAAAAAGAAGGGAAAGCCAAGATTTAAAAATATACTCGTCCCGACAGATTTCTCTGAACAGGAGGAAATTGAAAGGGATTATGCATGGAAGGTAGCTAAGGGATTCGATGCTGATTTGACTCTTCTTCATGTTCTGGAACTTCATGACTATGAATTTTCTCCAAAAGTCCTTGATGAAATGTTTGACTCTGTCCTGAAGAGGCTGAAAAGAAGGAAGAAAAGAGAAAAAGAAGACATCAAAGTCTCTGAAGATGTTTACAGGGCTATCAACGCAGCCATTGGAATTGTTGATTATGCAGAAACTCATAAGATGGATTTGATTGTTATGTCTACTTATGTACATAGCAAGCTGGAAAGGTTTTTCCTGGGAAGTACTGCTGAAAAAGTCATTTCTTACAGCCACATACCTATTCTTGCGATTCCTCCTTCATATCCTTCGAAATAAAAGTGGAGGAAAATCTTAAGTATTGGGTTGCCTTAAACCTCATTCTGGCAGAAAGATTAAAATTAACCCAAAAAATTCTTCAGCATTTTCCTTCTGTCAAGGAGATTTTCAAGGCACATGCAGAGGATTTTATTGAAATTGGTGTTGAACAGAAGATTGTCGATGCCTTGGCTTCGCGAAAAGTCCTTGATAAGGCAGAAAAGGTCATTGACAGTGTTTATAAAAAAGGTTATACAATCGTCACTATAGAGGACAACCGGTACCCGGAGTATTTAAGAGAAATTTTCGATCCGCCTATCGTCCTTTATTGTGCGGGACAGGTTGAGGCACTCAAAGAGCCAGCAGTGTCAATTGTAGGAACAAGAAACCCTACTACCTATGGAAGGGCTGTTGCCGAAAGATTGGCTCATGATTTGGCAGTTCGAGGAGTCGTTGTTGTCAGTGGATTAGCCCGGGGAATTGATTCAGTGGCCCATTGGGGAGCACTGAAAGGAGGAAAAACAGTAGCTGTGTTAGGTTCAGGGATAGATAACATATATCCGAGGGAAAATCGCCGTCTTTTTAATTCCATCATAGAGAATGGAGCAGTGGTATCTGAATTTCCTTTGAAAAGCCCGCCATTAGGGCTTCACTTTCCAATAAGGAACAGGATCATCAGCGGGTTGTCTTTGGCTACTGTAGTAGTGGAAGCGGCTCAAAGAAGCGGGTCTCTAATTTCCGCCAGGTTAGCCTTGGAGCAAAACCGGGAAGTAATGGCCGTCCCTGGAAATATCACATCAGAAATGAGCCAGGGGACAAATTGGCTGCTTCAAGCAGGTGCAAAACTTATAGAAGGATGGGAAGATGTAGCCATGGAATTTCCTTCTCCTTTAAAAGAACACCTCCTGTCTCAGAAAGAAGTGAAACTCACAAAACTTCCAGATATGAACATGCCTGAGAAAGAGATTTATGAATTTCTAAAGCCAGATGGGTTGATACATATCGATGAGATTGTAGAGAAAAGTAAGTTTTCAGTCTCTGAAGTTCTGACTCATTTGCTTAATTTAGAGTTAAAAGGTTGGATTTCCCAAAGACCTGGAAAATACTTTTCAAGGAATTTATCATGTTAAAACGATTGGTTATTGTAGAATCTCCTGCGAAAGCCAAAACTATTAACCGTTATTTAGGACCTCATTTCAAGGTTATGGCTTCGATGGGGCATATTCGCGACCTTCCAAAGAGCAGTTTAGGGGTGGATGTGGAGGAGAATTTTAAGCCGTATTATAAAATCATTGAAGAACGAAAAGCTACTGTGGCTCAGCTCCAAAAGGCTGCCAGGGAAGCCGAACAAGTATTTTTAGCTGCAGACCCTGACCGTGAAGGGGAAGCTATTTGCTGGCATCTTCATGAAATCCTTAAGAAATACAATCCAAAAATAAACCGGGTTCTTTTTCATGAAATCACACAAAAAGCTGTCGAGGAGGCATTTAAAGATTTGCACGATTTGGATCGGGAGAAAATCAATGCCCAGCAAACAAGAAGGATTCTGGACCGGCTGGTTGGTTATCTTATCAGCCCGCTTCTTTGGAAAAAGATAGGGCGAAGGTTGAGTGCTGGCCGTGTGCAGTCGATTGCATTAAGACTAATATGTGAGAGGGAAAAAGATATCAGGAACTTTGTCCAGGAAGAATATTGGACGATTACAGCTGAGCTCCAGGCATCCCAACCTCCAGACTTTAAAGCCAACTTGGTAAAAATCGCAGGAAAAAAAGCAGAGATTAAGGATGGGAAAAGGGCAGAGGAAATTGCGTCTGAATTACGGCCTCTCCCTTTCCAATTGACCAGTATAAAAATCAAAGAAAAAAAGCGGCCTCCTTCACCTCCGTACATTACAAGCACCCTCCAGCAGGATAGTTTTCGTATTTTTCGCTTCCCAGTGAAAAAGACCATGATGATTGCACAACGGCTTTATGAAGGATTAGAGATAGGAGAGAGAGGCCTGGTTGGATTGATAACTTATATGAGGACAGATTCTGTCCGCGTTTCAAACGAAGCTATTGGGGATGTGCGTAATTACATATCAGGAAACTATCCAAAAGAATACTTGCCCCAAAAAGCCCGTATCTATAAAAATAAAAAAAAGGTGCAGGATGCCCATGAAGCCATCCGGCCGACATCATTTGACCTTCCGCCTGAAAAAGTCAAAGACTATCTTAAGAAAGATGAATACAAGCTTTATTCTTTGATATGGAAGCGTTTTTTGGCATCCCAGATGAGTGCGGCTTTGGTTGAGGAGACAGAATTTCAGATAAAGGCATCACAATATGAATTTAAAGCAAAAGGAGAGGTTATTAAGTTCGACGGATATTTAGTTCTTTATGCTAAACAAAATGCTTCTCTTGAAAAAAAAGAAGAGAAAGCTCTCCCAAGGGCCCAAGAGGGAGAAATGCTAAAACTGCTTGGACTCGAGTCAAAGCAGAACTTTACACAGCCTCCTCCCCGGTATACAGAAGGTAGCCTGGTCAAAGAATTAGAAGCCAGAAGCATTGGCCGGCCAAGCACTTATGCCCCTATCATCTCGACTTTACAGGACAGAGTGTATGTAATTAAGGAAAAAGGGAAGTTTATCCCTACAGACCTTGGTATTTTTGTAACAGATTTCTTGATTAAGAATTTCCCAGATATAATGGAGTTTGAATTTACAGCACGTTTAGAAGAGGAGTTAGACCGAATCAGCGAGGGCAAGCTGGATTGGCTGGTTTACTTGAAAGACTATTATTCTCTCCTTGATAAGGATTTAAAAGAAGCCAGGCAGACTGAAAGCGTGAAAAGCAAAGGCATTTCCTTAGAAGAGAAATGTCCTCTATGCGGAAGCACTCTTGTAATCAAGGAAGGCCGCTACGGCCGGTTTAAAGCATGCTCGGGCTATCCTGCATGCAATTATAAGGAAAGTCTGGTAAAAAAAGAGGTAAAGGCCCTGGAGGAAATATGCCCTCAATGTGGAGCCCAACTTGTCATCCGTAAGGGGAAATATGGAACTTTTGTTGCTTGTTCCAATTACCCGAACTGCCGGTACATAAAGAAAGAGAGTAAGGATACAGGTGTTGCCTGTCCTCTAAAGTGTGGTGGGACGATAATCAGGAGGATAACAAGGAAGGCAAAGGTATTTTATGGATGCAGCAACTTCCCAAAGTGTAAATTTGCAACATGGGATGAGCCAGTTGACCAGTCCTGTCCGAAATGCGGTCAGGAATATCTCCTTCGCAAGAATTCCATAAAAAGATCGCCTTATTTGTACTGTAATAATAAAGAATGTGATTATAAAGAGGAAGTGGAACCTTTGAAAATCTGGAACACTGAATCAGAGGACGGGTAATAGCCAAAAGGAAAAGAATAAAAACATAATTTATGAATAATTCAGGCTAACTAAAAGGGAACATGCGAAAAGAAATTGAGCAATTTCTGTCTTTTCTGACTCACGAAAAAAATGCTTCCAAGCATACGATCGCGAGTTATCGAAGAGATTTATACCAACTGGCGGAATATCTTGGCAAGAGGAAGATAACGCTGAAGGATGTGGACAATGTGGTTTTGCGGGGGTTTCTTGCCACCCTTTATGAAAAACTGAATAAAAAATCCACTGTAGCTCGTAAACTTGCGGCAATACGTTCTTTTTTCCAGTTTTGTCTCAGAAAGAAGATTTTGGATGACAATCCTGCAAAGGTTGTCTCCACACCAAAGCAGGAAAAGCACATGCCTTCCTTCATGTCTGAGGATGAAATGTCTATGTTTTTGGATTTACCGCAATCGAAAAAACCTCTGGATTTAAGGGATAAGGCCATCCTTGAGCTTTTATATGCCACAGGTATCCGGGTGAGCGAGTTAGTGGGAATCGATCTTGAGGACATAAACTTCCAGGAGAAGTTAATTCGTGTTAAAGGAAAAGGCAAGAAAGAACGGCTTGTTCCATTCGGCAAGAAAGCCGAGGAAAGCATGCGGATTTATCTTCAGTCAAGATATATTATCCATGATGGAGAAATCAACCAGGAAGCGCTTTTCCTTAATTATAAAGGACAAAGGATTACTTCTCGTTCTATTGAAAGGATTGTGGACAAATATATCCAGCATTCTGCTTTACATAGAAAAATCAGCCCTCATTCTTTACGCCATTCATTTGCGTCACATCTATTAAGCCGAGGCGCTGACCTAAGGGTGATTCAGGAGCTCTTAGGGCATGAGAGTCTTGCAACAACTCAAAAATACACGCATCTCGACTTAAAGAGGCTTCTTGAAGTCTACAAAAAAAGCCATCCGCGCTCCTGACTTTTTATGCTCATCCCTAAATAATTTACACGCAGGTCGGATAAAATTTCTACTCTACAACAAATTTCATTAATGAATAATATTTAACATTTATAGTAGGTAGATTTTTTGTTTCATTGAAAGGGGCATATGCAGGGCTGTTCTTTAATTTCACAGCGGGTTTGTATTTTTTACCAGAGATGTACTTTTCTAGGTTTGAGATAAAGTCCTTTAAACAATCATTTTCAGTATTAAAATTTTTTGAAACTATTCGAACGTCTTCTACCTTACCCGTAGTATCTATCACAATGCCTAAGCGAACTTGTCCTTTGATGCCACTTATCTTTAAACATTCAGGATAAGGGACTATCCATTTCGAGGATGCTTTAGCAGGCTTGACGCCGACAGCAGTACTTGTGAATATCGGTGGAGAGGCATTGACTATTTTTACGTATTCTTGTTCGATTTCTTTTATAAATTCAGGAAAATTGTCCATGAGACATTTTTTATAGTTTTCAACTGACTGTAGAACTCTTTCTTCCTGCTGGATTACAAATTGGCTGTTTACATAATCTCCATATCTTTTAAATTCATCAATTATACTCAGAGATATGGCATTGAACTCCTGTAACAATTTTTCGCTATTGAAAAAGCTTTCATTATTTACAAAGTCTTTATAGATTTTTAGTTCTTTCCATGAGTTTTCAAGCTTTGCCGTATCAACATCAATAAGCTCAGTGGAAGTCATTAATTTATTTATTTCATTTCTGTATTCGGAGAGAGAGTCATTGATGCTTGATATAATTTCTGTTTTTTTCTCATCCAAATAATTTTTAACATTCAGAAAGTACTTATTGTCTCTGTTTATATTTGCCAGTCTTTGTTCAAGATTTATACATTCATCGAAATTCTTTCTATTAAAGAAACCATCCCAGATGTTTATCATATTTTTTTCACAGAGAGTTAAATATTCATGTGACAAGTTGATATATTGTTGACATTCAGGACAGCCAGATTGAAGATTTTTCGAGTTTTCAGAAAGAATTAGTATATTAATAAATTCCTGAGCGCCCAGGATAGGGAAGTTTTGGTCGTATAACTCCTTTCCTCTATCAAATGTAGATTTTATAGTCTGATATGAATAACAATTTATGTTTTTCCAGCCGGCGATCCAGTCATTTGATATCCAACTATATTCTTTTTTATCAGGAGAAAAGTTAGGGGAGTGTAGTTTTAGGTCACATATTGCTCTATAAGTTCTTTGATCTGATAATCCATAAAGAAGATAAAGAGAATAAGATAAATAGAATTCAAGTGTTTCCCGGTCTTTTGGCGAAATGTTTTTCAAAATGTCAGGTTGGGATTTTATTTTATTTAATATATTAACTGAGCCTTCAAAATCGGCACTTGTAAAGGCCTGTATAGCATTATTAAGAAGGAGAGATATATCTTCATTGGCTTGAAGCCCATAGGAAAAACTAATGTTAGCAAAGAAAAATCCGATTAAAATTATCATCGCTGAAAATTGTTTATGCATTGGTTTATCCTTTTTTATATTTAAATGTTATAGTTAAAGAAAATCATTTTGCTTTTAAATCGAAAGATATATTCGTAGTTTCATTATTTTTTATACCGAATTGACCAGTTTTTTCAGGATAATCGGGATGTTTTATTAATAGTGTGTGAAGACCTGTCGGTAATTTGATTCTCGCTCTTGGAGTCATTCCGTAAGCCTTCCCTTCCAAGTCTGTTCTGTTGTTGTCGATGATTATGGTTGCACCTGCTGGAGTTGAGTTTATGTTTAAATATCCGAAGCACAGGTAGATTTTTACATTTTCAATTTTTCCAGATATTATCTGAAAAGTTTTGATTTGGTCTTTACATCCTTCTTCCGAGCTTGTAAATTTTAGAGTGTGTTGGCCTGGAGAAAGCCTGATATTTTGCCGGAATGGTGGAAAACTCGCAAGAAAGTTTTCTCCCTCATAGACTTTTCCAGAGGGAAGGAGTTGAATGCTTAATGCGCCTGGCTCTGTGGGTATCAAACGATTGAGTTGTATTTGAATAGAAGCCAAAGAACTATTTTCGTCCAATTTTATTGTTTTTATTTCATCTTGATAATCGTCCTTTTTGAATATAAATGTATATTCCATAGGAAGGAGATACAAAATATGTGACCTATTGATTTCTTTTATTAAATTATCTTCTTCCCATATCTCACCATCTGGTTGAATATCAATAGTTAATGGGACAATGGGAATGGAGATTTTATTTGTTTTTCCCTCTACAATTTTTATTTTTTTTGTAAAAACTTTGTCACCTTTTTTTACTTTGAGTTCGTGTGTTCCTGCTTGAATTTCCTTTGGTTCGGTTGTATCCAATAAGACTGGGGAATCGTCGATAGTTATAGAAACTCCTTCGTAATCTATTTTCTTTTGTTCTTCCAGCTCTATAAATCCTGTTCCTAAAGGGAGTGAAGCAAGTTTTTTGCTGGGATTACCTTTAAAAAATTGGGTGAATATTATAGCTATGAAAGCTATAGAAACAATAGCAACAAAGGTCGCTATAATAGTTTTATTTTTGAATATTGTTTTTGATTTTTTCTGTTTCGAAAAGTCGAATTCCTTAAATATTTTGGATTCTTGTTCATCCTCTTTTTTTTCTTCATGCTCATGAGTTTCAGCAATGATCTTCCCTTCCTCTTCTGTTTTTTTAGAGGACTTCAAGAAATCTTCAAATGAATACAAGATGTCTTCAGGTTCTTCTTCATCAGAAGCTGACTTTTTCTTAAAGTCAGGTTTCTTAAATTTGGACAATGTTTCCTTAAGCATTTCATCAACTTCATTGTCAATTTCATGAGGGATGGTTTTTTTTGACGATTTTATTTCTTCTATGGATAAAACATCCTGGAGTTTTTTTTCAATGTCTTCATCTGCTTTAAATACAATATCTGCTTTTTTGGAAGGTTCAGGTTTTTTAGTTTGCTCTTTTTTTTCGAGATCGTGTTGTTCTGTTAATTCAGGTCCAAGTATATTGTGGAGTACTTGAAGAACTTCTTCTTTTTTAAAAGGTTTTCTTAAAAACGCAGATGCTCCGAATGAATAAATTGCTTCTCTTTTAAATTGTTCTTCCTTGTAAAACTGAGTCAAGATAACAACCGGAATTTTTCCATCGAATTCCTTGACTATCATAGTACATAATTCAAATCCGTGGACCTTTGGAATCATAGGCTCCATAATAACAAGCTCAGGTTTTTCAGACTTGCATTTATTATATGCCGTTTCGCCATCCCTGGCTGTGAGGATTTGATACCCTTTTGATTGAAGAAATTCTTTCAGGGAATTAAGAGAATTATTGTCGAAGTCTACAAGTAATATTTTTTTTTCTTTCATATGGCACTTACCATTGATGGATTTAAGAACACTTTTTTATTATATATTGTAACATAAAATAAATTTTAATATTTAGCAAGAAAGTCATTCAATGAAAATATGTCTTTCTCGATTTTCTTCATTATTTCCTATTTAAAGTATATGCAAAAATTATGCCAAGTTTTAACTTGTTGTTATTATTAGAAATAGATTTTTTTAAGTTGGATTCGAAGAGGAAAAAATGACATTTTATGCAAATAATATACAAAAATTGTCATATATATTATATCAGGGCTCGAAAAAAGTGCTTATTTTCCCATGTTTTTCTCAAATAAATCTTTAAAAACTCTTGTTCTGCCCCCTTTTTCTTTTCTCTGGATCCAAAATCACCTCAAAAGAAGGAAACATTTGTTGTCGCCAGCAAAAAGGTTAATGTCACAATGTGTGTAGGTGTTTTAACTTTTGGGAAGATCATAACTAATTGATAATAATATAATTAAAAGATTGCTTAAAATGGCATACGATTTGCATATAAAAAGGAGTTAAAGGAGGTTACCATGAAAAATATCTATCTTAAAGGTATGGTTTCTTGTCTTGTTTTTGCTCTGGTGCTTGTAATGTTTACAACCGGATTTATCCAGGCAGCTCCGGAAACAAAAGAGAAAAAAGTAAACATTAACACAGCTTCTGTATCAGAACTTCAAACGCTTCCTCGTATCGGGGTAAAAGTTGCAGAAAGGATTGTAGCTTTCAGGAAGGAACACGGGAAGTTTAAGAAGATCGAAGAGATAATGAAGGTAAAAGGCATCGGAGAGAAGATTTTTAAGCAAATAAAAGACAAGATAACTGTTGATTAGAAGGTATTGGGGACAGTTCCCATTAAGATATTGGGGACTGTCCCCAATTCTCAAAGAATTCTTGGAGTTTTTTTAGAGCGCGGCCGCGGTGGCTGACTGAGTTCTTTTTATCAGAAGAAAGTTCTGCAAAGGTCTTTTTCAGAGGCGGATAGTAAAAGATTGGGTCATATCCAAAACCAAATGTGCCTTTTTTTTTGTTTGTAATATATCCATCCACATGTTCTGTGATTTCGGTGATAATTTTCCCTTTTTTGGATAAAACCATGCAGCAAATAAATTTAGCGGTACGTTTTTCTTGGGGGATTCCCTTTATAAGCAGTAGGACTTTTTGAATGTTTCGTTCGTCTGTTGCATTTGGGTCAGAAAAACGTGCAGAGAGAATCCCTGGGGATCCGGATAAGCTGTCTATCATAAGACCTGAATCCTCTGCTAATGTTAAACCATCCCAGGTTTTGCTGTAAAAAAGACTCTTACTACGGGCATTATCCATAAATATTTTTCCGGTCTCTGGAAAAGATTCATTGAATTCGACATCCAATAGACAAAACACCTGAATAGGGATTCTGGCTAAAAAGGATTTAATTTCATTCGCCTTTCCTTGATTAGTGGTGGCGATCAGTAATTTTTCTTTATTCAATGGACATCTCGAGGATTCCCTCCAGAGTTAAAAGGCTTTGGTTGAATTTTTGCTCTTTTTCTTCAGGTGCCTGAAAGGCAAATCGGATAAAGGTGAAGCCTTTTTCATTTTTAATAGTGATTTCATGGAGTTTTATCCCCTCGTGGAGGGCGATTTTTCTAATGTTGATTAACGTTTCTTTTGATAGCTTTGTTTTGATTAGGTATCTGTAAAGAGATTTTTTCATATAGAAGTCTTCAAACTGTCTGAATACGATTAAAGTCAAAATAATAACGCCAGAGAAAATAAGAGCAATTAAATAATATCCGGAACCGATGACAAGGCCTAATACAGCAACCGCCCATAAAGTCGCGGCTGTTGTTAAGCCAATAACCATCCCTCTTGCTTGAATGATGGTACCGGCTCCAATAAAACCGATGCCTGTTATAACTCCGGCTGCAATACGTGTGAGGTCTCCAGCACTTCCTTCTTTGCCCTCAAGTAGCAGGCCAGAGAGAATCATCACCATTGCCGAGCCAACACAAATCAGGACATTTGTTCTAAGTCCTGCAGGTTTTCTGCTGGATTCTCTTTCCAGGCCGACTAACCCTCCTAAGGCGACAGCCAAAAAAAGCTTGAGTGTTACTTCTAATATGGACATTGTTTTTCCCTAATATGAGATATATATATAATTTAGCATAATTAAAAGCATTAGTACAGGTTGAACTATAGTCCATTCGATATGTGATTCTTCTAAAATTTTCTTTATCTATTCTATTGTCCTGGTTTATCTATAAAAAACGAAATAAGAAAGCATAAGAAAAGAAAAATCGTGTAAATAAAGAATTTTGGATGCTTGATAAGCCGTTCTGGTTCTTCCATGACTTCTTTTTCTTGCAAGGTCTTCCGGAATATAAGCAGCAAGAAAAAGAGTATAAATGGAGACAGGAGAAACAGGGATTGAAGCTTGAATGTGACCGCAAAATAGAAATATGTAATAAAAAAAAACAAGGCACTTACTGTCATGCCAATTAAAAGAGAGTTTTTAGAATATTTTCCGAGAGAAGCCCTGTACTTACAAGCTTCTTCTCTAAGAAGCCGGAATTCAGAGAGTCTTTTTGCAATCATCAGGAAGTTTCCAAATGCCCACCAACACAGCAAAAGAGATAGAGGAGGGACATTGGATAAGGAGGCAAAAGCATACCAGCCGATAAAAAAGCGGATAGGATTGTTTGCGGATTCAGAAATAGAATCCAAAAATGGTATGTCCTTTGTACGAATCGGCCGAAGGTTGTAGATGAATCCAGCAAGGAGAAGTGACAGAAGCGAAAAAAAGAAGGCCCTGGAAAAGAAGATAAAGGCCAGAGACAGGCTGGAAAGTGACAAAACAATTCCTATGGATAGAAAAAAGTACTTGTTGATTTCCCCTTTTACAAGAGGTCGGAATCGTTTTGTTGGATGATGGATGTCGTAAGGAACATCCACTATCTCATTGATTATGTAGTTTGCCGTAGATATTGCCCATGTGAGAAGGAAAGAGAAAAAAGCTTGAGCCAAAATGTGGGAAACATGACCAAGGGCCAAGAAATCTTTATTCAAGAAGAAAAATGCTGCGCTTCCAACAAAAATAGCAAAACTTCGGGGCCACCGATCGAGTCGCATGGCTTTATAGTATGCTTTCATTTTTCAGATTATTTCTTGGCATAGACTTCAAACGAATCGCCAAGCGCTAATTTTATCGAAAATTTCCCCCAAAAAGAAGCTAAAAAAGGACTTTTTATCAGAAATTTAAAATAAGGTTTACGTGAAAGAAGGTATAAGGCACTGAATGTCCATGAATATTTCCTTACTTTTATAATCCTGAACCCAGCACGGTTTAGCAAGCGAGAAAGGCTTCCAAAGGAGAAATAAGCAAGATGGGCAGGCCTGTAATGCCACCATCTGCTACCCATAAGCTTTGCTGCAAGGCTTTGAATGTCAGGAGTTACCATACAGAGTGTGCCTCCAGGGGCTAAAATCTCGTGTGCTTTGGAAACCGCTTCGAAAGCGCATGGAGTATGTTCGATGATATCAACCATTGTAACAGCCGTATAATAATTTGATTTCAATGGCAAAGTTTCAAAAGCGCCTTGGTTGATTTTGATGTGATATTTTTTCTCAGCAACTTTTATAGCCCATGTGCTTGGTTCTACTCCCTCTACATGCCACCCTCTCTTTTTTGCCAAACTAAGGAGAATTCCTGTGGCAGCCCCTACGTCAAATAGCCGTCCTTTGTCAGGATGGATTTTTTCAAGGCGAGAAAGTATCTTTTGGAAATTCCTGGCACGGCCTCTGGCTTCTTCCTCGTATAGAGGGTCTTCGATCTTACTGTAAAGCGATTGAATAAATTCTGGCGAAGGACTCGGGTTTGCGAACACATGGCCACAAGATTCACAACGGCTTAAGTCCCAGATTTTCCCATAATCGCTATCAGTGATTTTAATTTGGTTTTTATTTAAGCGTAAAAGGTCGAATGTGCCTTGCTTAAAAGTCCTAAAATTTGAGCTCAAGCAAACAGGGCAGCTCTCAAAAGAAATAAAAGAATTTAGAATCTTGGGCATATCACCGGTCAAGGAGATGCTTGAACCAAAAATCGACATAGTGGCGGTTGGAATGCTCCCTCTTTTTGCCTCTGAAACCGTGCCTTTGATTGGGATAAAGCATGAATCCAAATGTTTTGTTAAGGTCTATAAGTTTATCGATAAGCTGAACTGTATTCTGCATATGGACATTATCATCCATATCTCCATGTGAAAGGAAAAGCACTCCTTTTAAGTTCTTTGCATGGGTCATAACAGAGCCGAATTTATATCCCTCCTCATTTTCACAAGGCCTGTCCATATAACGTTCTGTATAGACAGTGTCATATAATTTCCAGTCTGTGACAGATGACCGTGCGTAGCCATGGGTGAAATAATCCGCCCCATAAGTCAGTGCCATGCAGGTTGTATAGCCGCCGTAGCTTCCTCCAGTGATGCCGATTTTTTCTTTGTTAACAAAGGGCTTTGCATGAAGCCATTTGACAGCGGCTATGAGGTCATGCATCTCACATTTCCCGAGGTTTCGATGTAATAGAGCCATGCCTTTTTTCCCGAAATGGCCGGAGCCGCGATGGTCTACGCTTATGACAATTATTCCTTCCTGGGCAAGGTAAAGATAGGAAAGAGGCGGATAGGAATTTGCTACAGTTGGTGCTCCAGGTCCGCTGTAGATGGCAAATAGAACAGGATATTTCTTGTTTTCATCAAACTCCGGAGGAAGAATCCAGTAGGCTGGAAGATTCCAGCCGTCTTCTGTTGGTATAGAGAAGAG
>JACUUK010000168.1 GCA_014859315.1 Candidatus Aminicenantota bacterium | reverse complement strand
ATTCCTCCTCTTCCATCTTCTCGAGATATGTTTGGGGTTCTACCAGTATTTCTCTGGGCTTGCTCCCTTCTGATGGCCCAACAATACCTTCCTGCTCCATCTGATCTATGATTCTTGCTGCTCGGGCATAGCCTAACTTGAATTTTCTCTGAAGGTAAGATGCCGAGGCTTGCCCTGTCATAAGAATAAGTTCTACGGCTTTTTCAAAGAGCGGGTCTTTTTCTCCTTCTTCCTCAACCTTGCCAGCTGGACTTTTAAGAACCTTAATAATTTTCTCATCATACTGGGGTTTCCCCTGGGCTTTCACAAAGTTTACAAGCCGTGAGATTTCTGACAAGGAAATATAAGAACAATGCAGCCTGAGTAGGCGGGGATAGTTAGGTGGCATGAATAGCAGGTCTCCTCTACCAAGAAGTTTTTCTGCGCCGGAAGTATCTATGATTACTCGGGAGTCAACTTTTGATGGTACCCGCAAGGCAATGCGGCAGGAAAAATTGTTTTTCACAGTTCCAGTGATGACATCGATGGAGGGTCGCTGGGTAGCCATCACAAGGTGAATACCAACAGCTCTTGCTAATTGAGCCAATCGCGCGATACAGTATTCAATCTCCTGGGTTCCGACCATCATCAATTCTGATAATTCGTCAATGATTATAACAACATATGGAAGAGGCTTAAGTCCTTGGTCCTGACTTTCTCCCTTGTCTAACTCTTCGGCCCTTTTTTTGACAAGTTGATTGTATTGTTCGATGTTTCTTACCTTCATCTCATGAAGCATCCTGTAGCGATCTTCCATTTTTTTAATCGCGTCAAAAAAGATATTACTTGCTTTTTTAGGGTCTCTTACAACAGGACAGAAGAGATGGGGGATACCGTCATAAAGAGAGAATTCTAAGCGTTTGGGGTCGATAAGGATAAGTTTCACTTCTTCTGGCGTTGCCTTGTAAAGGATGCTGGCAATCAGGGTGTTAAGTGCTATGCTCTTGCCTGAACCTGTTGCCCCGGCTATTAGCAAATGTGGCATAATAGCTAAATCTGTGACATAAACTTCACCGTGGACAGTCTTTCCAAGAGCAAAAGTCAGCTTGGAAGGCGACTTTATAAAATTTTCTGATTCTATGACATCGCGAATTTTTATGATTTCTCTTCTATTATTTGGGACTTCTATACCAAGAGAGGATTTTCCAGGAATCCTTTGGATCCTGACGGATTCGGCTCCTAAAGCCAGAGATAAATCTTCTGATAGATTTGCTACTTGGCTCACCTTTATCCCTGGATAAGGGTAAAATTCATAAGTTGTGATGATAGGGCCAGGGTGGTATTCTCTGACTTCTCCCTCCACGCGGAACTCTTTCAATTTTGCTTCGATTTTCTGTTTTTTCTCATAAAGTTCATTTTTATCGATTTTTTCGACTTCTTTCCCAGGGTCCAAAAGGGTGATAGGAGGAAAATGATAGCCTCCTTTTTGCGCCATTTCAGGGAAAAGAAGTTCTTCTTTCAATGGAGGTTTGATAGCTTTTCCGGAAAAAGGTTCATAGAGAGAAGCTTTTTTTTCAGCTTTCTGGGGTTTATAGGCCTTTTCTTGGACCTCTTTCTGCTGTTGGGAATATTTATCCAGAACCCTCTTCCGCATTTTTCTGCGTTGTTTTTCTTTTTTGTAATCAGTGATACGGATTCTGACTTCTCTAAATACGAAGTGAAAAAATGTGGAAATAAGGCTTATGATTTTTCCAAGAGAAAAACGTGTAGTAAATGCTAAAAAAAGAACCAGTAGCCCAAAGAGAACAACATATGTGCCTGTGTGATTAAATTGTTGAATCAAAAAAGAGGAAAAAAGAGAGCCCAAAAGGCCTCCTGAGTGAATTTCTGCTCCCTTCCAGGATATCTCTTGAAAGATCATATGAAAAAGACTGCTTAAAATAAGAATGAGAAAAAAAATGCCGCCTGTTTTAAGGAACAGCCGCTTATCTTCTTTGGGAATAATTGCGTATATTCCCAAGTAAATGATGGCAAGAGTTAGAAAAAATGAGATTAAGCCTAAAAATTGCAGAAGAGCTTCGGCAATATAAGCTCCAATCCTTCCGCCATAATTATGAATTTTTTGCGTGGATGTGGAAACAGAGGCCCATGAAGGGTCCTGAGAATTATAGCTAATCAAGCTTATGAATAATAAGATTGCAAAAAATATGAGAAAAAGGCCAAAGATTTCAAGAGATTTGATTCTACTTTTTCTTTTCTTATCTCTTTTATGTTGCTTGGTAGGAAGGGATGGATTTTTTTGCCTTTTTTTCATTTATAAAATTATATCATATTTGATGGATTTATCTAAATAGATAGAACTTTATTTTAAGCACCTTAATTACGTGATATTTGAAGCTCTGTCAATTCGCCTTAACGAGGAAAGGCCTGAGGATGGCTTTGCTCCCCTCAGATTTTAAAAGGACAACTATCATGTGCTAATTTATTGGAATCTTATAAAGAAAGTTGAAAAGAGCAACAAATTGGGAAATATTTATTTGCTCGGCACGAAAGCCATCATTGATTTTGCAGTAGTTGAATGCATCTTTAATAACAACACGCGAAAAGTTGAGCCGTTCTAAATTGTTGGAGAGTTTTTTCCTTCTGTGCTGGAAAGATGTTTTTAAAAATTTCTTAAAAAGGTCTTCATTTTCTATATGGAAAAGAGGCAAATCTCTTTTATTTAATGTAACGAGTGCTGATTCAACCTTAGGTTGAGGCCTGAAGTTTTTTGAAGAAACTGTAAAGCAAAGATGAGTTTCAAAATAAATCTGAAAAAGGATAGAGATAGGAGCGAATTTTTTCGAACCTGGTTGTGCGCAGACCCTTTCAGCCACTTCTTTTTGAAGGAGAAAAGTGCATTGTGTGATGTGCTCTTTTTCAGAGAGCACTTTGAAAAGAATGGGGGATGAAATGGAATATGGCAAGTTTCCTACAACTTTCAGTTTTTTGTCTTTAGCAAATTCACTAAATTGTGCTTTCAAGATGTCTTTGTGGAGGATTGTTAAATTAGAAAATGGCTTGCTTTTTAGTATTGGGATGAAAGCTTCATCCTTTTCAAATGCGATAACTTTTCCAGCTTTTTCTGCGAGAGAAAATGTAAGTGCTCCTTTGCCAGCACCGATTTCGATTATGAGGTCATTTTCTTGAGGGC
>JACUUK010000167.1 GCA_014859315.1 Candidatus Aminicenantota bacterium | reverse complement strand
TCTCCTTGGCAAGGAGAGGGGGAAGAGATTTTAGAGAGGGGGCTTTGCCCCCTCTCTTACATACACTCCCCCTTCCCTGAAAGAGGTAGATGAAGTCCTTGCATAAGGGGGTCAGGGGGATGGGTTGCTAAACAATCTCTTCTTAAGCCATTTATTTTACCACATATAGACCATGTAGCAAAATCGGATAATTTTAAAAAATTTATTAAACTGGCTCCGGATGATCCTCTGACCCCGACTATAAACAACCTGATTCCCAAGCTGGAAGAGATGATAAAATAGCAGTTCAGCTCTCAAGTCGATTACCTGACTTCTAAAAGTTTGGTAACGTTCAAAAGGTTCGGCAAAAAATTATTTGATTAAATCACGATCTCCTTCTAAGGTTAAGTTTGAAAAAACAATACCAAAGAGAGGAGACCGTGATGGAACAAGAAATTTATACGATACTTCGGTACACTTTGGCAATAGGCGATGTTAATCTCAACGAGATTGTTTATCGTTTGAAAGAGATCAGAGATTCTGTGATGCTTATGATTTTAAAGCGAATCCTCGAACGCTATGATGACCTAATCGCAGAAAGGCTAAGCCGGACAGATATTTATCCGAGCGAGGCAAGAAGAGGCTTGGGACGACATTTCAGAAGAGACGATGAAGCGAATAGATATTGTCGAGGCCGTAAAGTCTCGAAGCGAGGCTATCGTACCAAGGCACGGAAGATATCCACTGTATTCGGAGATCTTACCATACGCATAAGAGAAGTCGAATGCCGAAAATGCGGGGCCCGGTATTCTCCACTTCTGAGCGCCTTGAAAATGGGGCAGTATGCTCACAAGGAGGCGAATTTTGAACATGAGGTGATTGAATCTGTCATTGATACTAACTATCGAAGGTTAATTGATGGAAGATCGATCGATATCTCTTTGGGGGGCATTCATAACATTGTGGTAGGCAGTGATATTGACAAGGTGTTTCAGGAATCTGTTTCTGCAGAGGAATTTTCCGGGATTGCAGCCGATGGCACAGGCGTAAAACAAAAACAAGGACGTAAGGGAGAACTCAGGGTGGTTGTGGGAATCACTAAAGGAGGCTGCATTGAACCTCTGGGATGTTTTACAAATACTCTCTGGCCGGAGATAGAGCGGACTACCAGAGAACGCATTAAAGAAGCAGAACCATACAACATCCCCTTTATTTATGACGGGGAGCCAGGGCTTGACGATTTTTTATCTGATGTTGCCGAGTCACAGCGTTGCACCTGGCATGCTTCCAGAGGGCTTTATCATTCCCTTTGGGAAGACGGAATAAAGAAGAAAGACAGTCAGGGACAAATCGATAAGATCAAACAGCTCATAGGCATAGAGCTTCCCGAAGGGGATTATGAGATTCTTAAGCAAGAAGATAAGGAGCAGGTCAAGACTCGATATGAGGCCAGCAAGAGAGAAATTGAAGAACTGATAAAAACGTTTCGTGAAAAGGGTTACAAGCATGGAGCATCTTATCTTGAGAATCTTTCCGAACGGCTATTTACCAACATTGAGGTAAGTTCTCAATAAATAGAGGTAAGTTTCAATAATGGATTTACTGAGAGCAGAAACAGAGTGAAGAGAACCAGAGAAGACAGAGCACATGGTTCCCATAACAAAGAGGGAAAGCCAGGTTGGATTATGGTGGGGCAGATGCCATTCTCCGCATCAAGTCGGATAGTCTTGGTATGGAATTTTGTTTGAAGTTCCTGTCATTTAAGTATTCCCAGAAGGAGACTTTTAATTTACGGCATGTCTTTTTTAGGGACGTAAAAGTATCTCTGCTTTTCCGGCCGGACGAGCTTTGAGTTCCTCCGCTGACTTTGCGTCTTTTGACATACTCTCGAATATCTGACTCACTTGCATTGTTATGCAGAGGAATTTCGGGTCTATCTAACACTAATAAAAGCCCTGCTTTATTTTTATGCAGCCGTCTCAAAGCAAGATTTAAGGTGATAAAACAGGTTTTTTCTAGAAAAATCTCATCAAATCGATTCCCCAACTCGGTTTTGTTTTCTGCTGTCGGATTTTCCTTATAAGCCTTCAGATCATCATATAACTTCCATATTTTATCCCGACTCGCTTGGAGCGCTTGTCGTTGTTCCTCTGTATAGGGGACTATTTTATGAATCGTTCTCTCTGCATGGACCCAGCATAATGCATGGAATAAAATTTTATACTGCCCTGCATCATCACTCACCACCGCAAGCGTAGGGTTTAAGCCGTTTTCTATTAGACCACCGATAAGCGCTCCTTCGGTCGCTATCCGGATATGTCTGGCATCGCTAATCCCAAGCTTCTTAAGGTTACTCCTCCATTTGTGTGAAGAAGTGAATATTTTTTGACTCCACTCTCTAAGCAAGTGCAGCGGCTTCTCAGGGAGTTTTTGCGACTCCATATAATCGAGCGCATAGGAATTAAGGACGCAATCATTCCTCCCCGCACCAAGAAGTGTCAAAAAATTCATGCGGCTCTTGGAGTCTGTACTCCCAAACCATGCGAAGAGTTCATTGCCTATATGCGTGCACACACCGTTATTGCCTTTATGACGAGCACCTGTATCATCGACATTGATATACCGGCTTATTTCTAATCCTGTAGATAAAAGTTCATCTTTCTCTCTGTGAAAATTCACATGACCTTCGATGAGAACCCGACTGATCTGACCCGAGGAAATATCTATCCCAAATTCCCGCAGTTGCTCTAATAAGAGGGGTTGAGTTACGTGGCATTGAAAATACTGATATTGGATATAGCTTATCAATAAAGGATCAAAGTGTCCCTGCACATATGATGGAAGTTGCCCTTCAATGTGGCTGCCATCCGGGCTCTTCCAACGCTCCAGACGATAGAGAATATTATGAGGCTTTATGATCATCCCTTGAACAGCAAATTCTCTATAGCCTTTAAAAGTGCTTCCCTCGGGAATCTGTCCTGGTGAGATGGAAATGACTTCGTGGATTTCGAGTTCTTTTGTCTTGCTGCGTTTTGAAGACCCTGGACGTTTGCCATCAGAGGAGTCGTTGTTTTTCTTCTCCCCTTTCTCCATCCCGCTCGGTTTGATATTGGGTTTCGGCTTATCTCCTTTTAAAATGGCAATTTCATCTCTCAGCCTTTGGATAAGTTCCGACTGATAACGCACCACTTCCA
>JACUUK010000166.1 GCA_014859315.1 Candidatus Aminicenantota bacterium | reverse complement strand
TAAACCATCCGCACCCTGATTTTGGAGGCCGCCCAGAGAAAACAAAACCCGGTCTTGATGATCGATGAGGCCAACCTCCTGCGGCTGGAAGTGCTCGCCCAACTCCAGACCCTCGGCCAGTTCGACCACGACTCAAAACCTATCCGCCCAATCATCCTCTCAGGTCAGTCAAACCTGCTCGATAAACTCATGTATCACACATCAGTCCTATTGCCTCCCGTGTGGTGGCTAGAAGCCATCTGGAAGGCCTTGACCATACCGAAATGCCAAACTACCTGAAACCCCATCTGGAGATCGCCGGAATCAAAAATCAGCTCTTTGCTGATGAAGCCATTCTGGCTATCCATCAGGGTTCAGGAGGACTGCTCAGACGTGCCAATAACCTCGCCAGAGGCGCGCTTATCGCTGCAGCAAGAGAAAATTGCAAAGTAGTATCTGCTGAACATATCCGAGTCGCCTCCACTGAAATCATCTGATTCCGTTAAAGGAATGTGAGAAATCGTATAAATTAATTTGATAATCCTGGGTTAAAATAATGTGAAAAGTAACAACGTTGGATTAGGGCCAGTCCCAAGATTGCCGATATAGATAAATCTTGAAACGTAAATACTCCTGGTAAAATGATAAAAAATAAATTCTATCGGCAATTTTGGGATATATTACTTTACAATATGGAATAAAAATAAGAAATTTCTTGAAGTAAACATTACAATTAATCCTATCCCGCTTGAAATTGATAGCATGAATATTAAAAGCATCTGGTATAACAGTCTGGATTTAATATTATCCGCAAGAAGCTTATGCAAAAGAAAAATTGTGAATACGGTATTTGACAGGAACAGGTCAAAATCTCTTATATAATAATCGAAATTCCAGAAAAGAATGAGTACTAATTGAAAAAGCGAAAATATTAAGATAATTTTGGTAGTATGATCGAGGCGTAGATTTTTTTTGAGAAAAAGAAAGGGAAACAATAATATAAAAGAAGGCATTGAAAGAAATAAAATAAAGCTGATTAATTTTAAATGATCCGGCTCAAGGAATATACATTGGGATTTAACAAAGCCGTGGTCCGGATTAAAGGTAACTAACATTTCCTGAAGAGGAGATTCATAGATAATACGATATCCCAGCAGTGAAGAAATAGCCCGAAAGAAGATTAAAATCAGGATTATGGGGAGTATATATTTAAGGGAAAATATAAAAAGCTTTTTAATAACATCTTTCTTCATTATTTTTTCAGACCTAAGCTTTTCTTCATATTTAAGAATTACGAAAATAATGATTGCAGGAATTATGAAAACAATGCTGCCGTGCAGGTAAATTCCTATACCCAATGAAATGGACAGCCATATCAAGTATTTTTGCTTTGGAAGCTTCAAGTATTTTAATAGAAGTAGCAGGGAGATAAACTGAAGAGGAATAGCCCAATATGCATATTCTGGGTAGCCCAGAAAAAAGATAAAATACGTGCTTGTTATAGTAACTGCAAGAAAGAAGGATCTTTTATATATATCACCAAATATTTCTTTGCTCAAGAAGAGTAAAATCATAATAAACAGTGTGACCAATATTTTGGAAGTAAAGAGAAAGATGTCGTTGAAATTATTAAGTTTTAGCAGGTCGAATGAGATGTAATTTATTAATTGGCTTAATATTTCAGAATTCCAGAGGATGTTATCCAGGTAGGTTTTTTCCCAAAGAACAGCATCACCAGTTAGTTTGGGGATGAACTTAAAATTAAATGCCAGTACAACGAAGAATAAAAAAATGAGTGCGGTTGTTTTTTTTCTTTTTTTAAGGAGAATAAATAAGATTGCAGCAAAAAAAAACAGTGAGATATTTGTGATTAATAATATCTTGAATTCTCTTGAGAAAACGCCCCGGAAAAAGTCCAGGTATGTAAGTAAAAAAATAACATCAAACATAAATATCAATGTTAAAAACATCTTTAATAATTGTCTATAGTTCAAAAAAGAAAGAAAATCTGCTGCTTTCTTGGATGGGGATGTTTTGAATCTAGATGAGAAAACAAATAATATGGCTGAAAAAAGCTTAAGAAAAATAAAAGCAACAGATATCAATACAAAGGCCTGAAATGCCATAAAAAGAATATTCTTTTTAATTCCCATCTTTTTTAATTTAAGCTTTATTACAAGAAGAACTTCTCCGGAATTTCTGGGAACACAGGTAAATTTTATTTCAGGAATATAAATCTGATGTTTTACATTAAATTCTAATATGCCCTTATTACCTTTTTTAACAAATTTTTTTTCATAGAGAGGGGCGGATTTTTCTTGAGAATTTTTTAAATCATTTAAATTTGAGCAGATATTTAACGATTCTATATAACAGTCTCCTCTGATTACTTCACCCTGCAGTGAATAGGAATAGCTGCTTTTTAATACCTGGGACCAGAGGATTGTGCGTACTTCAAATTTCTTTCCCTTTTCCGCTATGCGTTTAAAGCTTACTCTTTTAATTTTTAAAGGGATATTTTTTGGTGTATTAGCTCTTGAATAATAGAACGAAAGATAAAAGACAGCTATAAGGACTGAGACAATTAATACTATTGAGGGATAGGAATTTGGTTTTTTGCTCGTAACGATCTTCTCCATTTTTTGTGTAATTTTCATCATCCAACTGATTCTATAATGGATATCATAGGAAAAAATTTAAATCAAATTGTGAAAAGACAAAATACAGCAAGAAAACTCAAAGAAAAGAAAAATTAAGATAAAAAGGTGATCTGCCAGAACTAAAAAATTAACGATTTTTTAAAGAAATTATTTATTGCAGGATTCAGATTTATTAGGTAAGATATAGAATTATGATCGCAGAGGATATTTAAATGATTTTTTTAAAATCGATATTAGAGTTAAAAAAATTATACTTTTATAGAAAATTTCTACCATATAGGCTTTTTGGGAATAATCTATTTTATTTATACAATCTTTTTTTAAACAAAACAATTCCAGTTCCTGCATTTATTGATTTTGACATTACTTGCAGGTGTAATCTTAATTGTAAATTCTGCTATTTCAGGGACTCAATGAACAAATATAGAGATTTAACCACTGATGAAATAATGGATTTTTTGAATACCTTAAAGAAGGGGACTTATCTTATTTTAAGTGGAGGAGAGCCTTTTATCAGAAAAGATATATTTCAAATAATAA
>JACUUK010000025.1 GCA_014859315.1 Candidatus Aminicenantota bacterium | reverse complement strand
GTTATAAGCGGAACACCAAGCCAGTCTATGGAAGGCGGCCCAATCAACTCAATCTCACCCTCCTTCTCAAGCTTTTTCAATACTTCAGGAGAGGCCAATAATGGCTTCCCTGTTCGAATAACATACTCTGTCAATCCTCTCCCAAATTTTTGAGGACCAGGATTATCTTCGCATTCATCAACGAAATAAGCAAAATCCAGCATATCAGAATCTGAGTTATAGAGAGCAATATAAAAATTATTCTTTGCCGGCATCAGTTCTGTAATCACATGATGAATCAAATGATAGAGTTCCTCAAGGTTTTTTGATGAATGAGCTGCTTCGGAAATTTTATAGACAGAAGATTGAACTTTTTCTGCCTCCAGCACGTCTTCCTCCGCCTTCTTCCACTCAGTAATGTCAATGGCAAGCTCAAATCTTACATCCCGTCCATCCGGCCATTTTATTATTTTGTCAACAATCAAATAATCCCTATCAAGGACAGGATTGTGATATTCCCATTGATATGGTTTTCCCTTTTCCTTTAATATAATTTCATTGGTACAAAACTCACATGGCGAATCAAATCCTTGAAATTCTTTATAGCATATACCTCCAACTGGATCCTTTTTAAATGCATACTTGAGAGTTTTATTTACATATAATACTTCATAAGTTTTTGGGTCTGTAACATAGATTATTTCATTAATGCTATCAAATATTGACAAAAGCTGTGCTCTTTCAAAGCGGAGTTTTTCTTCCATCTGCTTACTCTCTGTGATATCACGTGCAAATCCAGATAATCCTATTATCCTTCCATCTTCATTACGAATAGGGACTTTTGTCGTTTTGAAAATCCGGGTCTCCCCATCGACAAGAAGAACATCCTCACGAGAATCAACCTTTCCTTTTTTAAAAACCTCTAAATCTATTTCTCTGAGCAGTCTGGCTTCTTTATCCGTAAAAATATCTTCATCTGTTTTCCCCACAATTTCTCCCAATGGCCTGTTAAATTTTTTAGAAAATGTGGCATTTGCATGAGTGTAACGGCTGTTTAAGTCTTTAGCAAATATAATCTCATCAGAAGCATCGAGTACAGCTTTCAGAAGTTCTTCTGAGTTCCGCACCTCTTCCTCCACCTTCTTCCGCTCGTGGCATTCTACCGATTCATCCATTAGCTTTTTTCTTGTCTTTTTCTCGTCTTTCATTTTTCATCCATCCTAAAATAAGAAGCATTATTTGCATGCGTTAAGCATATATCTTTGTATATCTGAGGCTTTGGAGGCAATTACGGTATAGAAATTCACTTTTCTTCTTTCTTACATCTTTCTTCAGATTCCAAATTATTTCTTTCCTATTTTCTTTCATAAAATTGTAACAAATAGGAAATTCGAAGTCAAAAAGCTTCGGATTTCTCTTCGGGCAATTTGGGCCATTCGGGTCGGGCCGGGCTAAATCGATCGAATTCTAAAAAAAAGAAAGGGAAAGAGAAAAACATCTTGACAATCTGTTATCATATGACTATCATTAAATATGAAGTAATTATCATATATTCATATAAATGAAAAAAACTGTCGACATCTTAAATGCCCTTGCCAATCAAACAAGACTACACATATTCTTGATACTCTTACAGGAAAGTTTTTGTGTATGTGAATTACAAGAAATATTAGGCATCGAACAGTCGAGACTCTCTCATCAACTACGAATATTAAGGTATTCGGGTGTTGTTAACACAAAACAAATAGAAAGATGGACTATTTATTCAGTTCCTGAAGATATTAAAAAAAATAAAATTGTTCAGGCAATTAAAGAAGAAGTTAAGCTAAAACCATCCCAAATTAAGAAATTATCTCAAGCGAAAAAAAACAGGATTTGGGATAAAAAGTGAAGAAGAAAAATCCGCAACAAGGAGGTATCTAATGAACAAGAAGCCAAGATTTATTATGTGTATCTGCACGGGTCAATGTCCAGGATTCAAAAGTTTGGATCTCTGGGAGCTTATCAACACGGTTCGGCAAGAAATGGATGTTGAATATGCCATTGTGCATCCGCAGCTCTGTGTTGATGATGGTGATAGATTTATAAAGGACTATATCCGAAACGACGGTAAATACATTATTGGTGCATGTGCCCCTGTAATGCAAAGGAAGATGATGAAAGATGCGTTCACAGAAGCAGGGGGAGACTTTGAAAAACAAGTAGTCCCTCTGGACCTAAGAAATCTTACAACCGAACAAGCTCTTGCCAAAGTCAGAGAAGCTTTAGAAATTATTAAGTAGCGGGAGATTGCTTTAATGTCGTCAAAGTCCGTCCCTCGCAATAAAATACCCTGGTACCCTGCTATTGATGAAGAAAAATGCATTGGGTGTCGTGAGTGCTTTGAGTTCTGCAAAAACGAAGTTTTTGAATGGGATGATGAGAACAATTGCCCTAAAGTCGTCAATCCTCTTAACTGCGTTGTAGGTTGTTCTGCTTGCAAAAATCTGTGTTCACAGGACGCAATTTCTTTCCCCAAGATTCAGGACATCAAAGAAATAATCAGGGAACTCCGGGAAAGGAAAGATGGAGAATTTACTAAATAGAAAATTATTTTTATTTCACAATAACTTCTTTTCTCCCTCAATCTGCTTTATATCTGTGATATCCTGAGTTACCTCTAAGCATCCCAAATAATCTCCATTTTTGTCATGAACAGCAAAATACCGGATATAGATTAACCTGTCATTCAAATTGATCCAGAATTCAGCTACGTCTCTGCGGCCATTTTTAAAGTCTTCCAATATCTGATTAACAACATGTACACTTTTTTGAGGATGGCAGTTTTGGACTTTTCGGCCAATTACTGCCTTTGTTCTCGGGAAAATTCTCTCTGCTTCTAATAATTTTCACCCAGCAGTTCAAAATGCGCTCTTGGATGAGCACATGCAGGACACTGCTCAGGCGCTTCTGTGCCTTCATGTATATAGCCGCAGTTGTCGCATCTCCATTTAACAACCATATCGCGCTTAAAAACCCTGTGCTTTTCAATGTTTTCTAATAGACTAAGATACCTTTTTTCGTGCTGCTTTTCAGCCACTGCTATTGCCAACATCACTTGAGCAATTTCATTTAAACCCTCTTCTTCTGCAATCTTGGCAAATTCTGGGTACATGGCTGTATGTTCATGATTCTCGCCGGCTGCCGATGCTTTCAAGTTTTCAGCAGTGCTTCCAATGACTCCTGCAGGAAAAGCCGCAGAAATTTCTACTTCTCCACCTTCCAGAAATTTAAAAAGCCGTTTGGCATGTTCCTTCTCATTGTCAGCGGTTTCCTGGAAAACATTAGCTATTTGAACATATCCTTCCTTCTTTGCCTGGGAGGCAAAATACGTGTAGCGGTTTCTTGCCTGGGATTCCCCTGCAAAAGCAGCTAAAATATTTTTTTCTGTTTTTGTTCCTTTTAAACTTTTCATTTTATCTCCTTTTCTCCTTTTATTATGACCTTTTCCATAAACCATGAATATTGCAATAGTCTTTGGCTTCGATTTTTTCTCCGACTCCTGCAGACACAATTGCAAAATCCGCTTCCGGAGTATCACCTGGGCTAAGGAATTTCCGGTAGACCCGACCATCAGAAATTATCTCTATCCATTCAATATAATGAGCATCCTCCATCGGATGAGCAACAGCTCCTATTTTTACCTTTATTCCTTCTTCTGTGCGCTCAATCACAGGAACATGTTTTTCATTATCCTGTTCCTCGGTTTTTTCAGGAAGAAGAGCCATTAGTTGCCCGCAACAGACAAGCTCTCCTTTACCAGTATGCAAGACTTCAACAATATTGCCACATATCTCACATTTATATATCTGCAGTTTTTTGGTCATTTTCATCCCTCCTTAATCCATATTTTTTATTTCAGCTTTCCCCATGTATCAATCCTCTTTCTCAAAGGCGTCTTTTCCTGCACCGCAAACAGGACAAACCCAGTCATCAGGCAAGTCTTCAAAAGAAGTCCCTGCTGAAATTCCAGAGTCGGGATCTCCTTCTTCAGGATCATATACATAGCCACAAACAGTACACGTATAATTATCCATTTTTATTCCCTCCTTATTTTATTTTTTTTCATCTTTAATATAAGTAGGGGCTGTTTTCGGTTATTTCCCCTCTTTAAGACAGTCTTTGCATATCCCCTTAAAGTACCCGTGTAATTCAATTATTCTATGGCCCCTAATATTTCCCTTTTTAAAATAATTACATTCAATATCTAAGTCAATTATCCGCCCGCATTTTCCACACAAAAAATGATGATGCGGGGAGATATTACTGTCAAACCTTGCTTCTATTCCTGTGATAAACAAGATATTTATAAGCTCTTTTTCATGAAAAAAATTCAAAGTATTGTATACGGAAGTTCTGGATATCGTAGGAATTTCCTTTACCAATGATTTATAAATTGCTTCGGCTGTAGGATGATTCCTGTTCGTTTCGAGATAATCTAAAACTTTAAGCCGGATATATGTAGGCCTGATGCCCTTTTTCAGCAAACCTTTCTTTAATAATTCCATTTTTGTATTCATTACAATTAATAATATAAGAGTTTTTTTATTTTTGTCAATAGTCAATTTATTTTTAAGAATCAAATTTAAATATTATAGACGAAATTTATTTATTTACGGTTTGTTCCATTTTATTTCAAGAGGATTGATTCTGTAAGTCATTGAGGTGAAGAGAATTAAGGTGGTTCAGGGAGCGGCTTCATTGACATCCTCTAACCTATTGATATATAATAATTTAGAATTTTGTGTAAAGCTATTATGAATAAAAGTTTATATACATCAAATTAGAAAGGAGTTAGCTTATATGTCAGGAATTGCTGGAATCGACCAAGTTGGAAAAACAAAAACAGTAAAAAAAATGCTGGAGAAAATATCTCATCGTGGCAATGCTGGATCTGATGTAATAGAAGCCGAAAGTGCTACTATTGGAATTGTATGCAACGAGACACAAATAGATTCTCTTATCCGGGTAAGAGAAAAAAACGAGGTTGCAGATGGTGCTGACAAAGGCCACATGGCTTTAGCCAGAGTCAAAGAAGATGGAATAATTCTCAAGCGCGACCCTCTGGGCGTAGCTCCCCTTTATTATGGGATGAATGAGGAAGGAGCAATTTGTTTTGCTTCTGAGGTTAAGGCTTTAATCGATCTTTGCCCGAAAGTAAAATTTTTCCCGCCAGGGCATAAATCTAACGGCGAACAGCCGAAATCCTACTTTAAGTTGGAAAAGAAAGAAACAATAAAGGATGAACCTCATATCATTGCTAATAAGCTTAAAGAACTCCTTAAAAAATCTGTAGAGAAACGAATCGAGCAAAACAACGAGGTTGGATCCTGGCTTTCAGGCGGGTTGGATTCGAGTACTTTATCTGCGCTTGCCAGTATGTATGTACATAAGCTTTACACATTCGTCGCTGGAATGAAAGGATCTCCTGACCTCCAGTACGCCAAGGAAGTGGCTGACTTTATTGGCTCCGAACACTATGAAGTGGTTGTAAAGTTTTCTGATTTACTTTCAGTTCTCTCTGATGTTATTTACCATCTGGAATCTTTTGATGCACTTCTTGTTCGATCCAGCCTTATAAACTTCCTGGTAGCCAAAAGATCTTCTGATTATGTTAATGAGGTTTTATCAGGAGAAGGTGGAGATGAGCTCTTTGCTGGATACCATTATCTAAAAACTATTGAACAAGAAAATTTGCCTGATGAATTGATAAATATAACGCAGCGGCTGCATAATACTGCATTACAGCGAGTTGATCGCAGTGCATCAGCCCATGGAATAGCTGCCAACGTCTGTTTTCTCGATTCAGAAGTAGTAGATTATGCTATACGCATTCCGACCAAATTAAAACTCCGCAATAATATTGAAAAGTGGATTTTGCGAGCAGCCATGGATGGCGAACTCCCTGACAAAATATTGAATCGCAGGAAAGTCAAATTCTGGAAAGGAGCTGGCGTTGGAAAGTTGATGTCACAATATGCCGAACAATCAATCACAGATGATGATTTTAGGATGGAACACAAATTAAAAAACGGCTGGACAATTAATTCCAAAGAAGAGTTATTGTATTATCGTATCTTTAAAGATCATTTTGGAGAATTAGAAAATCTTTCATGGATGGGTCGTACAAAAGTAGTAACACAACCAGCCATTATATCCTAAGTCTGTCTGTTATTTAGCCTTTCTATATGTCAACTAAGGTACTCGAAAACGTGATGAACCTTACAAGAAAAATTCTCATTTAGGGCAATTTTTTGCGTGTAAAATGAGCTAAGTATTTATTTATTAATAAGTTCTGATGGTCCGTCCCCTTTATCAGTTACCTTTACTCTTTCTCAGTTATCAGGACTTACTTTATCATGTTTCGATGAACATGGAAGATGCGAGTGGAAGCCAGGCATTTCGGGCCTCCCGATTTGGGAAAAGACGGATTAGCGAATTTAGCGCCTCGTAAATAGGGATGGTTGAGTGGGTGGGGAATTCTCATGATTAAGCTCTTCCTCATTTGACCTCAAGTTTTTTCTTTGATAAATATTAGAAAGGAATAAATGGAAAAGAAAAAGACAGCAATGCTGGCTTAACACTTCATTAGGGAATACAATTGAGGGTGAAGGAAAAGGATATTATCAGTGAGCGAGAAAAATGTTGGCTGTTTTGGGGTTAATTCAGCAAAGGGAGGTTATAATGGGTGTTCTTCACAGCGGGAAAGAAAAGTTTGAAAATCTTATAAGAAGAACCAGGATGAAAAGGAGCGAAGAGAAAAAGAGACCACTAAGAAAGAGCGGGAAAAATAAGCTTTTATTACAACTAACGATCCCTTCCCGTCGGGGAAGAAGAAAAAAATGATTACAGTCCATGAGCTTGATTGAAAAAATCAATTTAAGGTTTAAAGGAGGCTACAGTGAAAGAACTCGTTGAATTGATTGCCAAATCATTAGTGGACAATCCGGACAAGGTGCAGGTTTCCCAATTGGACGGGGAACAGAGCTCAATCATTGAATTAAAGGTTGCTCCGGAAGATGTAGGCAAGGTTATTGGAAAACATGGAAGAAACGTTCAGGCTATTAGAGTTATTATAGGAGCTGCTGGAATGAAGCTGAAAAAGAGATTTATTCTGGAGTTAATCGAAAAAGGGTAATTTGGTCAGCTTAGGGAAATGATTATTCCTTAAGAGTAAAGAAGAACATTTAAAAGAGAATAAGGCGGGTATTTTTTTCTGCTATCTCTTCTTGTAATTATTAGAAATAACCTTAGTCTTTCCAGAACATGTCCTTTTTACCATAGACAGCAGTTTTTCCTGTTTTCGGACACTGAAAACTATTAAACGATAGTTTCAAATGATTTTTTGTGGTTGCTATCTACTAATATCTCAACACCATTACAAAGGAATCTCCCTTTATCTATTATTACCCTATTCGGAGGTTCGAATGTTATCCTAATTAGAAACTGCAAGGCTTATTGCATGCTTTTCATTATCATTATAGTCGCCTTCTATAATAGAGTAATAGGCTGATTCAAAGTCTATATTTCTTAGCAAAAGGCTCTTAATTCTCGGTTCAGCTTGAACCTTTAAATTATTAAATATTAAATACCCCATTTCTCTTGCTAAGGGCGCACCGAAATTATGAGTAAATCCAGCACCAGTAAACAATATTTTTTCGGTATCCAAATATATCACTTCTTTATTATAAAGAATGATTAATTGGTTTTAAATCTATCTTTTCAGATTATATTGCTTAAATTCAGGGGACGTTTCTGGGACCAAACAGTGACCAAAGCATGATAAAACAGATCAAAACCGACTGTTTACGATTATTTTGCGTTTGGTTTAGTCTAACCCCAAACTCAACACCGTTTTTTCGCTTGTTTTTGTTTGTTTAGGGATAGATACATTAAATTGTTTTTTTACAAGGAAGAAAGGACAAAAAGAGTGCCGAGGGTCGGACTCGAACCGACACGTAGGATAACCTACGAGGGATTTTAAGTCCCTTGCGTCTACCAATTCCGCCACCCCGGCACGTTTATATTAATTTTTTATGCGTGCCCTTTTTCTTTCTTTTCTAACTGTATCACCTATTGTGTCACCCTGCCAGAAGTTCTGAATTATCTCTCTGGTCTTCTCGTGCTTTCCCGTAATCAGATAAGCGTATCTTTGGGCCATCGTCAGCGTCCTGTGTCCACGTATGTTCCGAAGCGTGATTATATCATAAAAACAAATTGAATTTTAATTCTATTTCAAAAGGTAAGGGAGAGAACGTTCGATGAAATGCTTTAAAAGAGAAAGGTATATTTTATCTTGGGAACTCATTTCAGATTTAATACTTATATGATCATTGGGATAATCTACCCAAGGAAAAGAGACAAATTCTAAGTTCGTTTTTAAGTTCCTCTTCAATTCTTCTCTCCCTCTCCTGGTCACTATCTTTTCGGTTTCTCTTGCAAGCTCCAAGGGGTCAAAGGGCCTAAATTCTGGTGTCAGGAAATGTTGATATGCTTAAGGTATTAAAAACATTTGCCTCAAATTCTTTGAGTTTTTTCTCTATATTTAGATTGACCGCGGGTTCCAGACAGCTATATACCTCACCAACAATTCCTATATTTATTCCTTCTTTAACCAGGGAAAAAGCATGGTCCTCAATTTCCTTTAATTTTTTCCAGCCTTTCTTCATATGCTGAAGAATTGTAAAGCAAGAAAAATCAGGATTGAACCTTTTTATGAGCTTTGTCAAATTTATTAGGCGGAGAGGATACATCTTAAATTCATATTCAAGCTTTCTCCATCTTAATCACCTCTCTTGCTAGAGATAAATAGTCCTGAGCTCCATAACTGAGGGGAGCATACCTGAATATATCTTTGCCTAAAGTTGGACTCTCGGCTAAAGATACATTTTTTCTGATAGCGGTCTCAAACATTTTTTCTTTAAAATAATTCCTGATTTCTTCCTTTATTCTTCTATCTATTTTTCTCCTTTGATCGTATAGACAGGCAACGACTCCTGTAACTTTTATCTCTGGATTTAAACTCATCCCCACTTTATCTACAGCCTCAAGAAGAGGAGGCAATGATTTTAGAGCCAGATATTCAGTCTGGGTGACTATAAATATTTCTCTTGCAAAACAAAGAGCATTCATAGTCAATCTTCCCAGAGAAGGAGGACAATCTATTAATATATAATTACAAAGTCTGCCAAAACCCTTGAATGATTCTTTTAATAAAAACTCAGATCCTTTTAATCTCTTAATTTCAATCTTTGATAAAATTGGATGCGATGGTATTAAAGAGAGTCCCAACGAGACACCTTCGATAATTCTTTTGATGGGAATTTTTCCTATTAAAGCATCATAGATAGAAAATCTTAGATTTTCTAATACTATTCCTGAAGAGATTGTCAGGTGAGCCTGATGGTCCAAATCTATCATCAAAACCCTTTTGCCCAGTTTTGATAAAGCCACTCCCAAATTCAATACCGTTGTCGTCTTCCCCACGCCACCCTTTTGATTCATTATGGCTATTATTCTCATTTTCCTAAAATCAGTAGGTTATTCCTTTATTCTCTAATTTGAAACAATATTAATCAGGATGGCTGTATCCTCTTCCTGCTTTTTTTGCATTCAAGAAATGTTAGATCATCTTTTTAGGAACAAAAATACCACGCAGACCTTACGGCATAATAATCCTTATCTCCTTTGTTTTTTCCTGCTGAATATCCATCACCTACTTCTTCTAACGGAATCAAGACTGCATTCTAATCCTTTTTAAATTGCCTGGACTGATAAGCTTCATTTTTTGGTAAAATTGAGAATGAAGCTTCTGCTTAGCTCATTCCTTTTTCTTGCAGAGTAGCTTTATTCCCCAGAACAGAATGCCAATCCCGGAAAGTACAACTCCTATGGATGAGATAAAAGCTGCTAATCCTATTGGTGTACACCAATTAAACATTTCACGCCTCCTTGATCATGTTTATATACAATTTAACTCTATCTTTATTTACAGTCAATGTTTCTGAGCGAGAACATGACAAGAGTATGACTTTATTCTCAAAATTGTCTTAGGAATATATAGCCTTCTTGATAGATGCACAGTTTCAAGTTAGAATAATGGAATAAAAAATCACTAAGAGGAAAAATTTCGATGATATCATCGATTATAATCCTATCATCATATTTATTTGGATCATTCCCTTCAGCTTATCTTGCTGGTTATCTGCTGAGAGGTATTGATATCAGGAAGGTTGGAGATAGGAATGCTGGCACAGCCAATGTTTACCGGAATGTTAGTCATAAAGCAGGAATTGTTGTAGCCATTGTTGATATCGGTAAGGGAGCAGTCCCAATCCTGGTAGCCAAATCCATGTTCTCAGAGCATGTGGTCCTTCTCTGTGGGCTGGCAGCTGTTGTCGGACACAACTGGCCAATATTTCTCGGCTTAAAGGGCGGCAGAGGAGCAGCGACCACCCTGGGGGTTCTATTTGCCTTAATGCCTGTGCCAATGACCTTGGTTCTGACCCTGAGCGCTGTGTCCTTCTTCATAACTCACAATACAATCCTAACTTGTGCGACAATCTTCGCCCCTTTACCGCTGATATCCTGGCTTATGGGAGCATCCTGGACCCTTATAGGATACTCTGTAGGATTATCTTGCCTTGTAGGTTTAACTCACTTCATAACCACCAGGCATCTGCCTGAAGAAGCCAAGCATGAAGCAACCTTTATGCGGTAGATTCTGAATTTGAATGTTAACTGTCCATGCAGCTCGCTAACGTTGAAGCTTTTACCGTGGTTATTGAGTGTTCTGCCTCAAAATCCAAAACTATTTCAGTAATACCCTTTTCTTCAATAAGGTTAAAAAGCCCTCTTTATTTTTCTGGGTGCGATTTTTTATCTTCATTTTTCTTTTATTCTATTGTCCAAATCTTTGAGAATAGGAAAAATTTGAAGTAAAAATGTGCTATATTAAAAATAGCTCTTTTTTGCCGGCTGGAGAGAGCTCCCACCTTTTTGGTTCTCATCATCAACCCCCCTTTTGCTGACAACAGCCGGCGCCACCGTGGCACCTACTGTGTCACTTTGTGGTGCAGTTTAATACAAGACAATACGGATAATTGGAATAATACACCCTTTTTCTCTGGAAACAATTGATTTTTCAGTAAGTTGCTGGCTTTGCGTGCTTTACGAAAAAACTCGGTTTTTCTTCCCGGAGGATTTTAAGTCTCTTGCGTCTACCAATTCCGCCACCCCGGCGTATCTAATATCGATGTTTTCTTTTTATCATTTTCTAAGGCATCGGTCAATAAAGTTCATCAGAAAATCATCAATTTCTTGCCAATCTTTTCAGATAAAATAAATGTAAAAATATTGTAAGAAAAATTATTTAACTGGAACTTTTTGTTATTCAGAAAAAAGTGTTGAAACAACATATCGATATTCCTAATTTCGTTAAAGTCACTTCTGGAACACAACACCATCATAGAAAAAGATCTTAAATGACTCGACAGGCTTATCAGGAGTCTGTATATTCTCTTTATCCTCTACAAACTGAAGAGTTTTTTTTGTTTTTGTGTTTAAATAGATAGAGGTGAAGAATAGAATTTTAGACCCAGATGCAGGACTGATGTTAAAGTTTGCCCAGGGCAACAATGCTGCTTTTGATCAAATTCTGAGGAAATATAAGAGGTTAGTAATAAATCTTGCCTATCGTTTCATCCAAAATAGAGCTGAAGCTGAGGATATCGCCCAAGAAGTTTTCCTGAGAGTATATTATTCTGCAAAAAGGTACAAACCTAAGGCAAAATTTTCTACCTGGATTTATAAGATTACTGCTAATATCTGTATAAACAATTTGAGGTCAAAAAAACATCTACAAATTGTTTCATTGAATAAACCTATTTCTACTACTGGAAATGAAATGATTACAGAAATGCCAGATCCTACATATATTCATCCTTCTGCAAATTCAGAGAAAAAGGAAATAAACCAATTGGTAAAAGAAGCGATTAGTTCTTTGCCAATTAATCAAAAGATGGCGGTTATATTACAAAAATATGAAGGTTTATCTTACCGAGAAATATCTGAGATCATGGGGTGTTCGATTCAAGCTGTCGACTCCCTCTTGCAGCGGGCAAAACAAAATTTGAAGAGAAAGCTTACTCCATATTTTAGAAAAATATAACCGAAGGTTTTTAACCGATTTGGTGTTTAAATAAATAGAGAGAGAAAGCAAAATGAAGTGCAAAAAAGTAAAAGAGAGATTATCAGCATTTATGGATGACGAGCTAGATAGAAAGAAGACCTCAGAGATAGAACAGCACTTAGCAGAATGCTCTGCTTGTAATCAGGAATTGAAATTACTCACTAAAACATGGGGTTCTTTAGAGGTATGGGAAAAAATCGAACCATCGGACAATTTTGAAGCTATATTTTGGCAAAAAATTAGAGGAAGAGAATTAAGACAGCCCTTATTTCAAAGGCTGTTGACAAAAGTAATCCCTGTTCCAACCGCAGTAATAATTTTAATAATTGGGCTTGTGGGTGGTATTTATTTGTGCAATATACTTTATCCTAAGGAAACTAAAGTATACACCGATGAATCTTTATCCTTAGTAAAAGAGAATTTTTTGTATTTAAATAATTTCGAGGATTTTCCCCCTGAATCACTCGGAGGTCTCTATATTTCTCTAACCTCTAAGGGGAATAATATCAAAATTGAGG
Source organism: Candidatus Aminicenantota bacterium (assembly GCA_014859315.1). Classification (GTDB taxonomy): domain Bacteria; phylum Acidobacteriota; class Aminicenantia; order Aminicenantales; family Aminicenantaceae; genus Kmv29. Next base: position 6,470 of record JACUUK010000025.1, on the reverse strand, counting down.
AATAAACGATGAAAAGAAATGTACTCATTTTTAGCCTTATTTTATCGGTAGCCATTAACATTGGAGTTTTTGGGAGTGCTGGATATCGCTGGTTCAAAAGCAGAGGGGAAGAACCGCGCCATAGAGCAGACGTTCATTCGCCAATGAGCGCTTTCTGTAAGAAACTCGGTCTCTCCAGAGAACAAATAAGAGAAATGGAATCCCTCAGAGAAGTCCTTGAACCTAAAATAGAGGAAATCAAGAAAGAACTTAAAGAAAAAAGAGTTCTATTGATTAATCATCTAAAGGAATCTGAGCCAGATCGAGAAAAAATCAACATTGAATTAAGTGAGATAGAATCTTTACAAACAGACCTCCAGAAAATTGTTATAGGTCATATGCTTCAGGAGAAGAAAATTCTTTCTCCAGAGCAACAGGAGATTTTTTTCTCGATTATATTAAAAAGGCTCTGTCCAGAGGCAAAACATCAAGGTGGAGATTTCTTCCCTTTAATCAAAGAACGAGAGGAGGAATGTGCACATGAATATAAATAAATATAAGAAAGAAAAAATTTTCGTATTTATAATTCTTTATTTTCTTTCTCTTTCTTTCGTTTTTTCTCAAGAAAGAAAAATTAAAATACCCCTTCTCTCTTCTTCTCCTAAGATCGATGGCATACTTGACGAGAATTTGTGGGAAAATGAGGCTTTAAAAATAAAAGACTTTTTCCAATTTCAACCAAAAGAAAAAAGTGAACCTTCAGAAAAAACTATTGCTTATGTGGGGCATGATAAAGAAAATCTGTACCTTGCAATTCGATGTTTTGACTCAAATCCTGACAGGATAAAAGTTTCAGTTACAAATCGCGACACCCCTCTTAAAGATGATACTGTTTATATCTACCTGGATACTTTTAACGAAAAAAGAAGAGCTTTTGTATTTGGGTTTAATCCGATTGGAGTCCAGATTGATGGAATCTTTTTTGATGAAGGCGGAAGCCAGAGCACTAAAACAGATTGGGACGCAGTCTTTTTTTCGAATGGACAAATTAATGAGCAAGGATATATCGTTGAAGCAGCCATTCCCTTTAAAAGTTTAAGGTTTCCCGCTAAAGAAGAAATTATATGGGGAATGATTATTGAAAGGAATATTCCCCGGAAGGGAGAGCTCATTACATGGCCTTCACGTTCAAGAGATATTAGTGGAGTACTTGTACAAAGTGCACAAATAAATATAGGAGGAAAAATTGAAAGAGGAAGAAACATTGAGATAATTCCTGCTTTTACGTCTCTGAAAAGAGATAAGGAGGGTATAGACCCGCAAGCTGGTGTAAATTTTAAATATGGATTGACCTCTGATTTAGTTATTGACGCTACTCTTAATCCAGATTTCAGCCATATTGAAGCAGATGCTCCTCAGATTGATATAAACCAGAGATACGCTTTATATTGGAATGAGAAAAGGCCTTTTTTCTTGGAGGGGAAAGAAATATTTGATACGCCGATAAATATTATCTACACAAGAAGAATCATTGACCCTATTCTCGGGGGAAAGATTACAGGCAAGATTGGAAAATTATCTTTTGGCTTTATTACTTCCCTGGATCAAAATCCCACTGAATCTTTATGGGAAATATCGGGGCCAACCGAATCAGTAGAAAAGAGTGCATTTTTTAATATATTCAGAGCCAAATATGACCTATTTAACGAGTCTTACGTGGGCTTTTCTCTTACAGATAAAGAAATTAATGATGGTTCTTATAATAGAGTTTTTGGGATTGATGGCCAATTCAAATGGAGAAAAAATTTCTATTTCAACTATCAGGCCGCTGGATCAGAAACAAAATTTCCGGATAGAACAACAGACATAGTTTCAGCCTTTTACGGCTCATTTCGATATTCATCCAGAAATCTGGGCTTTGGACTTGGATTTGAAAGTATTCACCCTGATTTTGAAGCTTCTTCAGGATTTATAGGAAGAACAGATTATAAAAAGATAAATAGTTTAGCTTCTTACACAATTTATCCAGGAAAAAAATATTTAAGTCGAATCATCCCATCGATAGAGTATTCAAAATATTTTGACTTCAATAATAACGCTATCGAAGAAAACTTTACAATAAGGCTTCGGTTTATGGCTACTCTCAACAGCAGGATTAATTTTATCTTTACTCCATCCTCAATGGAATCTTATGCAAATATTGACTTTAAAAAGAAAAGATTTGGCATATGTTCTGGATATTATCTAATAAAATGGGCTGAATTTGGCTTGAGTCTATGGACAGGAGATTCCATAAGATATGATCCCGCCAATCCTTATCTTGGATGGAGTAATACTATAAGCCCATGGATCAACTTTAAACCTCTCAGTCAACTTCAACTCAGATTTGATTTTAATAAAAATACGTTCTGGAAAAAGAGAGGAGGAAAACTTGTCTATGATTACAACATCTTAAGACAAAAAACCACGTATCAAATCACAAAAGAAATATCAGTAAGAACTATACTGGATTACAATCACTATTATAAAAAAATATATGGGAGTTTTCTTTTAAGCTATATTTTGAGGCCTGGGGCCGTTGTCTTCTTAGGCTTTGATGACAACTTCCAAAGAGATGAATTTAGGGATTATGTAAGGACAAACCGCAGTGTGTTCATAAAATTTTCATACTGGTGGAGGATTTAATATTGGTGGTTTTAGCTATTCATTAAAAGGAAAGAAGCATGCTTCAAATAAAAATTTTCATTGAAAGGAGGTTAAAAAAGTAATGAAAAAAGTAAAAACAATGATGACGGCTGTAATCGCATTGGCACTGATTTCGGCCTATCCAATCCTTGCGCAAAAGGCTGAACGAGGGCACCAGAAAGAAAAAATGAGATCGTGTAAGGCTATGGGCACCTACTGTATACATAGCCTGACAACTGAGCAGATCTCGAAAATTCAAAAATTAAAACTGGAACACCAGAAGGAAATACTACCCTTGCGCCAGAAAATGCAAACTATACACCTAGAACTACGCGCACTGATTAGCGAAGGTGCTGACCAGAAAAAGCTCGAGGCTAAAATCGATGAAAGCGGCAAGATTCGCACAGAGATACAGAAGAAAGCTTTGGCCCATCATCAGGAAATCCGCAAGCTGTTGACGGATGAGCAGAAGGTTTATTTTGACCTGAGGTGCTCAGGAATGGGACATGGATGCGGGGGATGCAACTCAATATTCAATGGGAGGTAAGCTGATCGCCTTGTCTTCCGTTGATTCATGTAAATACGAGAAAAATTAATATAACAACCCTTCCTACATAAATAATATTAATCTATTCAAAATCATTATTAGAACAACCCATACATCAGAAAAAATCTCATCTGAGGGATTCCGCTTTTTGACCTCGAGATTCTCCTATGCTATAAGAAATAAAGAATGAAAAGAATCGACGATATGGTTCATTGGGAAGGATAAGATTGATTAAAATTTATATCCTTGTGCTATTATTTATTATGCTGGCTTTATTCCCATAAATAAAGACACAAAAGATTAGAAAAAAGATAGGAAAATTGGCAAAAAAGGAGCAAAAAAGATGTCAAATCAATTACGTTATTTTATAGTTTCTTTGGTTATCATACTTTTGGTTCCTGCATTTGGAATCAGCCAGGGCGATCCAGCATTCAATGGCAAATGGACTCTCATAGCAGAGAAAAGCACAGAAATAGATCTTTACGGGACTTTATCGCTGGAGTTTCAACTTGACGGCTCTACAGTAACAATTATCCAAACCTGGGGAAAAAGACGCAGTTTCACAGAGACCCTTGTTTTGAAAACAGGCGGCGTGAATAATCAGGCACCCATCAGAAACCGTGTGTTCCCAACGAATGTATTCATGGGATTGTCTATGCCAGTTGGCGACAAGAGACAGATAAAAGCCACATGGGAAAATAATGGCAAAGTATTAAAGCTTGATGAGCAGTATGAAATATTAAGCTCCCAGGGTAAATCTAAAATCTCAAGCATTCATACTTACGAAATTTCAAACGATAAGGAAATAATCACCTATACGATCCATCGCTCAACACGAAAAACAGGTCCAGAAATAAAATATTTATTAAAGAGAGCTGGTCTGAAAGAGGCTTACTTCATGAAACTTGAGGACAACTGGGAAATCAATGGTAAACTACCTGAACAGGCGTTTCTCATAAGTTTGCAGGGAGTTGTAAATATGGGCGCTCCCAGACTCTACTTCATATATCCAGAGAACTGGGCGTTCACATATACTCCATCTGTTTTCGAATTCTACAAAGACAAACGCAATTTCACATTCAAGGAGCTGAAAACCCTTGAAGAAGCATTCCGTGTGCTCAAAGAACATGTGAAAGGATATGTTGTGTGGGACAAATCAGTCCGCACTTCTCTAATCGTTGCCTTTACTGTTGCAGGACTGGAGAGAGCTGTAGTTGTAAGCGAAGAATTACTTCCGATAGTAGAGGAAGCTGGCTTGAAACCAGTCGAGGATTTCCGGGGCAAATTCACAGATAAATCTGATGCAGAGATATACACGTGGGCTTATGACCAATATTGGGACAGGTGCAGTAAAGAATTCATAATCTGGATGGGAGGCGAATATGGGAAAATCATGAAGCCCGGAGTTGCAGATTGGGGTATTTACAAAAAGGCGTTCTTTAATAATTTATCCACTAAAGAATCTGATGTCGAAGAATATACGCTGGCAAAAAAACTTCTGAGCGAAATGAAGCCGATGTCCATGGTCATGGGATGGCATTCTTATGGAAAAGACCTTGAGAGGGATCATGTAAAGCTGGTTTCAAGCTATGGACACAGGGTAGAAGGTTTGCACACCCTGCCAAATTTGAGTTTCAGCAGCCAGGTTCCTCCTTCCCCTGGTTTCAAATTCAAAAATAACCACAACATAGTCCCTGGCAAAGATTACATGCCAAAGAAAAAAGTTTATATTACATGCGTCCAAACTGATGGCCTTGGCCTCGGTGCCTGGCTTAAACCTGGGCGAGGAGAAATCCCTTACGCCTGGGAAGCGCTCATGAATTATGTCTGGCTGGCACCGGCAATGATGGAATATTTTTACTCAATGGCAACACCCAACGATTATTTTATTGGCTGCTTATCAGGCCCAGGTTACATATATCCCAAAGCTGTTCCTAAAGAACTACTACCTCCACTTATCCGCGAGGCAAGGAAACTTATGAAACGGCTCGACCTCAATGTGTTTGAAATCATGGATTATTCCGAAGGAGCAACAGTCGAAGGAAACACAGAGCTGACCAAGGAAGTCGTCGACGCTTATTACGAAGTGATGCCTGACGTGCTTGGATTTCTCAATGGATACGCCCCATCTTTTACTTTTACCGTTAGAGATGAAAAACCGCTCATATCGTATGACTATTATCTTTCTCCAACACGGCCAGAAGCAGACGCAGTAGCAGACCTGGAAGAACTCGCATCAATCAATAAAAAAAGGCCTTATTTTCTCCTCGTTCATGTGCGTGAATCAAGCAATATTAAACGTGTAAAAAGCATCCTTGATAAACTTGGCCCAGAGTTTGAACTTGTGCCTCTGGATATATTTTTAAAAATGGCTGGCAAGCAAGCGACTTTCAAGGAACACTTTTTAGAAAAAAGCGGAGAAAGCCGAACCGTAGCTTCGAGCAATCCTTTGAATTAATCATTCAAGAGCGCTTAAATAGACCTTTTTGCAGGCAGAAACTGCGCTTTAAGGGCTATATTTTAGGGAAAATAAGGGGTTAACCAATTAAAATTAAATTCCTATCCCTTTTTATTGGTACATGCCTTTTTCCACTATTCTTGATATAAAGAGCATAAGAAAGCCCAGCACAATCAATATGATTCCGATACTGAGCTCTTGATAGAGAGAAAAAACAAGAGAAACCTTGCTGATCCTCAAATCAATCAGAGCTTTAAAAAATTGATTCGTTAAACACAATAGAGGAAAATAAAGAATGAGAAGCCATCCAAAATAATTTGCTATGGTTCTATTTTCTTTCGAAAAAAACCTTGAACCTTGAAATGCAATCAGAACCTTTCTCCAAAAGAATAAGGCTATGCAAATTCCAAGAATAATAATAAGATAATATAATAATAAGACACGGATGATATAGAGATCTTTAGAAATATAAGTGATTCTTGCAGCAGTTACACTGTCCAATTCACAGTTACTAGCTAAATTGCCTTGAAGGGTTATCATATTAAAATCTTTAATGTTCAGTTCAATCGGAAAAGAAATTTTATTCTGGAAATATTCAGGGAACGCTGTAATTATAATTAATGCAAAAAGAATGATCATTCCTAATCCAATACCTGAATACCAGACAATATTTGTGATAATTTTTAAAATTGAAAAGAATATATCACCTTTTTTTCTTTTCATGGTTACCGATTAAAACAAAAATAATGGCTTTATAATTCATCTTCTACCCACATGAAAATCGTTTTTTATAACGGTCTT
>JACUUK010000165.1 GCA_014859315.1 Candidatus Aminicenantota bacterium | reverse complement strand
TCTTTTCATTCTCTTACCCCCTTTTAGTCAAAACGTCTTCCAACCGTAGCCTCCAGGCCGGTCACATTCTTGTGATATTCGGTAAGGGCTTGATGATACTCTAATTCGTATCGGTAGAGTGTCATCCGGCTGTCGAGCAAAGTCATAAAATCGACCTTCCCCACCTGATAACTGCTCATTGCCGAATTGATCTGAAGGCTCGCCTGGGGAATGATCCCCGTTTTATAAAGTTCCAACTGCCTCTCCACCCTTTGAATCATTGAAGTCATATCCGCAATCATGAACAGGATTTCATTCTTCATCGCCTGGTATTGGGCTTCTGTGGCCTGGATATCGGCCTTTGCCTCAGCCACTTTCCGGTCCTGCTTCGATTTATAGAAGATGGGAATATTGATCATCACCTCTCCGGTGATCATGTCCCGACGTTTCATTTCCCGCCCATTATCCCTCTGGCCATAGGCAAGACGGGTCTCGAGGTTGGGATAGTACTCCCTTTTAGCCAGTTCATACGCCTTCTCTTTTGCCTCAATCATTTTCTTCATCCCCTTCAGAGCAGGGTTTGTCTCCAATGCTGTTCTTTGAAGATCTCCAACGGTGAGGGGGATTTTTTTGAAAATGATTTCCTCAGGTTGGCCCAGAGCGCTTTCCGGAGAGCGGTTTAAAACCCATATTCCGGAAAACTTTTGAATTAAATAATGATGTTCGATAGTTAGCATAACAGTTTTATGGGCTACACGGTTTTAGACGAAAAGAGGGGTTGAATCTAACAGCTTTCTCAGGGACGATATTACTTAGAATTGCTTTTTGTTCTTCAGATATTGGAATGATGTCTTTCTTGGTGATCCCGGCCACGGTTTCCAAAAGTGTTATCAGTTTACAGTTTTTGAATGGAGCATAGAGTTGTGTAGAATTTAGGTAATCTTTGCCTTCTGATTCTTTTCGTTTCTCAGAAAGGTAACGGTTGATGAAGTAGGAAAGGACACAAATTGTATAGACCGCTTTGACATGTTCATCCGTATTGACAAAGAAGGGTCTAATCTTAACAAAGGACTTGATATGCTTAAAAGCATCTTCTACTTGAGTCTTTTCCCGATAGGCGTCGATGATGCGTTTTGCCGGCAAAAGGTGTTGTTCTCGTTGTTTCTCTATATGATTGGTCACAAAGACACATAGGCCGTCGGTCAATTTTTCTTTTGCTATTCTTTCTTGGTCTTCTTTTATGGTGACCTGAAAGGTTCTGACGGCTTTGCGAGAACCATTCCTCAAGGGGATATGGACGGAGATTTCACGAAGTTGAGGGTCTTCGTAATATTTCTTTATTTTTAGCCGTTTTAGCTCATTAATAACCTGATTTCTTGTTGAATCTACATGGCGGTCTCTTTTGGCTTTTTTCAAAGATCTATTGATTTGGGCAAGGAAGCGCCGGAAGCATTCCATCTTTTCCTGGCGTCTCTTGCGGTCCTGGAGGAATCGCTCAGGGTTAATGCCCACAAGGTGTCGCCTTTTTCCCGTAACTCCCAGATCTCGGTAATAAAGGGAGGAATCATACTTAGTAAATCCAGGCAATTGAGGGATTAACTCGGGTGCATTGTCTAAATCAAGATCTTTAAAAATCCCTAGATCCATATGAGGGACATGGCGGATCTGATCCCTATCCAAGGCGGTAATGTACTTTAAGCGCTTCTCTTCAATCAGGTCCAAGTGTTCCTCAGAAACCAACCCTCGATCGAAGACCATGGAGATGTTTTCTAATTTAAATCGATGGGCACAGCTTCTAATAACCCGATCCATGGTCTCGATCTCGGGCATATTCCCAGGGAAGACGTCCCATTTAAAAGGATAACCCCTGGAATTGATCATTAAGGCCAATAGGACTTGCTTACAGTCTGGTTTTCCATCTTTAGATCTTCCAAAGGCGGAAAGCTTACATTTGAAACCAACAAAATAAGAAGAACTTAAATCGTAATTCACATACTCATAACTCTTAGGGTCTTGGGCATAGGTTCTTTTAAAAAGAAAATTTTCAATGGAAGGTTTATTTTTCTGGATTTTTGAGAGTTCATAGTAGATTTTATCCTCATTGAGGTGAAGGATTTGTTCCCCCAAGATATCGGGGAGGGCCGTGCTCCTTATCCACTGGGGCACGCTGTAATGAGAGCAAGGATCAAGGCATCGGTTAATGGTGAGAACTTTGGCCACCAAATCCGTGCTGAGATCTCCTCGGGTGATATCAAAGGTGAAGGCCTCTGATAATTGCCAGGCCTCCCATAATTGGTTGACCACGGCCACATCGAGGTAATTGACAGATTCTTGGGCTACAATATTAGACAAGGTTGTAACCTGTTCGTCTGGATTTGAGGCCACCTTTAAAATGAGTCTAATCTTTTGGGCCTGTACATCGGTAAGCTTTCCCAAGGGAAACAGCCGATTTTTCTTAACCTTACCGCCTTCCCGGTAAGACTCGGCAATGTGATAGAATTTGTATAATTTTCCTTTGTATTTGGATGGTTGATAGTCAAGGTGCATAGGTAGCCCGAATTTATGGGCTACAATAACACCAAATAAATCGCTTGTCAAGTCATTTATTGATGAAATCGTAAAAACTTGAAACACTTGTCATTACAAGGAGCGTAGCGACGAAGCAATCCAATGAAATCAAGTAGTTACAAAATACGAGATTGCTTCGCTTCGCTCGCAACGACCACTTTGGGGACTTTTTACGAGACCATCATTTTATTAGCTAATAATAATATTTTTTATGGGCTACAACATTTGACCATTCTTAGATAGTCCCCTAAATAAAGGGTTTTTTAACGCTTTTCAAAAAAGTTTTCCGGAATAGGGGATTTAATCAAATTGATAGGAAGGTGTCAACCCCGTTCCATCTCCCCCAGCAATTCTCGGTGAAGCATGGAAAAAAATAAAAGTGCCAGTTCTTTGGCATCCATTATCGATGAAAGTTCTGTGAGATGATCTGCTTTGCCATTTATGCGTTGTTGAACACTCCATTGCATAGGTAACCCGATGAAGATCAGGACAAGAAATCTTAGAAGAAGACAGATTGATCCTCCCCCCGTCTCTCTAAAGCGAATCACAACAATGGGTCTGCCTTCGTCAACATGCACTTGCGTCACAAAAAATCAGAAGGTCTTAGAAGCCTTTTTAACAAGGTCTCCCAATCTGGAAAGATGAGTATACGGGTCGAACTCCTTACATGATCCC
>JACUUK010000024.1 GCA_014859315.1 Candidatus Aminicenantota bacterium | reverse complement strand
ATAGAATAATCCCGTATCGCTTAAGATTTTAAAACATCGAAATCTTCCCTGACAAAACAGGTGGGGTCTTCTGCAAGAAAATCGCCCTTATAGGCAAGCGCCTTGGCCCTGCACCCCCCGCATATATTCCTGAACTTACATTCTCCGCAGGCACCTTTCAGGTTCTCTCTGTCACGCAGCAAGGTAAAGACTTCGCTCTTTTCCCATATGTCTTTTATATCTCCTTGAAAGGCGTTTCCTGCAGATATGTTCACAAAAGGACACGGCCAAACATCCCCGTTTGCTTTCATGTAAAGCAGCCCCCAACCGGCTGAGCATCCATGAAAACTCCATTGTGCAAGCTTCCTGGCCAGAGGCGCATTGTTGCCTGACGCAATAAGATAAGGCCAGTATTGAGGAGACGCCACTGGCTCAAAAATCGTCTTTATCCTGCTCTGGGTCTCTTTTATCAGCTTCATTAATTTTCTGTTTTCATCAACTAAGAGGGTCTGCTCTTTTATGAATGCTCCACTTCCAAGAGGAATCAATTGATATATCAACCCAATCGAAGCATTGACTCCGTCACTCCATTGCATAATCTGGCCTATTTGATTCGCATTCTCTTTCATTGCGGTAACATTTATCTGAACAACGATTTTTTCCTCGAGACAGGCTTCTATTCCTCTAATGGCTTGTTCAAATACATGTTCCATGCCCCTTATTTTATCGTGAAGGTCAGGCAGAATTGAGTCAATACTCACCGCAACCCCGACCACTCCTCTCTTTTTAAGTTCTCTTGCAATTTCTCTATCGATAAGCGTCCCATTTGTGGCAATTACGACATAAAGCCCAGCTTTGCTCGCCACTTCAATTAAATCCATCAAATCAGGCCGAACCAATGGCTCTCCGCCTGTAAAGACGATCATTCCAAATTCTTTTATGGCTGCAATTCTCTTAATGACTTTGGAAAGCTCATCAAATGGTGGAGTAATTCCCCTCTCTTCTGTGCCGACATGACAATGTATACAGGAGAGATTGCAATCACTTGTCACTTCTATTACAGGATGACGAGGGTATCCTATACACCCCATCCCGATTGACCCCTTAGTTACAGGAACCACGCGAAGCCCATATCGAAAAAGCCATTTCTCCATTCCTTCCCAGCCAATAAACTGTTTCAAAGAAAGGAGACTTACAAATTGTCTTGACAGGTTTGAAACACAAAAATAAGGAGATAATTTCTTTAAGATTTCCATTGATTATGCCAGAAGAAACGCCACACAAAATAGAATGTTAACACCAAGATTTACAATCAGAGTCATTGCGCACAGCCGCTCTAATTTTACTCTGTCCTTGTAGTACTCACGAAAGGCCCAAGAAGCATTCAATACTGTAACTGCCAGAACCAGCACAGCAGCAAGTAATACAAAAGGACTAAAAAGGCCAATGCCCCAAAGAGCAAAGACCAAAGTTATACCTGTGATAATGCTTATTATGGCATAAAATCTTCCGCTTTTTTCTTTTCCCAGTCTTACTACCAGCGTTTTTTTACCTAATGCGCGGTCAGCTATATAATCTGGAAACTCATTGATAAATATGACATTAAATATGCTGAAAATAATAGGGAGACTGATTAAATGAACCGAAGGATGAAATCTTTTTTGCTGGAGAAAAAAGGCCACGGCTACAGGAAGCCAGCCATAACACACTCCAATGAGGCCCTCTCCAATTCCCCTATATGCCCACTGAAAAGGCTTGCTGGAATAGAAAAAGCCGGCAACAAACCCGAATGCGCCTAAAATGAGGGGTATCCAGCCAAAGCCAAGAGAAAAACAAATATACAGGCCAATTAAAATAGCACTGATGGCAGCTGCCCATGCAGCATAAAGCGCTGCATTGCGCGGTATTATTCCCTTTTGAAGTACCTGGGAGCCTCCTGAGAAGCGGTTTTTTTCATACTGGGCACTGAGTCTGTCAACATCATAGTCAAAATATTCACCGTTCAGATATGTAGCTGCCTGGATGAGTATTACTGCAGCAAGGCCAAGTAAAAAAACGTCTGTCCTGAATCCTCCATAAATACGATTAGCCAGTATGGAACCAGCCGCAAAAGGAAGTATTCCAACCAGATGGAATGAGGGACGCGCGAGTTTGAAGAAGTCTATCGTTGTTTCAATAATTTCTCCTGGGGTTTTCTTCATTATAGTGATCATTGCTTGATTTTGAGATTAGTATCATGCCAGTATTGCGTCTTCTGGTCAAGAACAAAGCCTTTTCTTGACAACAAAAATCGATTTTTATAATAATCATGTAACAAAAAACGATGTTAAAAAAAACACGCTTTCCCGTTATTATATCCACAATACTCTTCTTTCTTCTGGCCGAAATAACCACAGCACAGGAGAGGTTCCGTTTTAAAGAGACAATCGTAGTTACTGGCTCCCTGATTCCCGCCGAATTTTCAAAGATATCCAGAAAAGTCACTATAATTAAGAAAGAAGAAATTGCCAAAGCTCCTGTTAATTCCGTTTCTGATTTGTTGAAGCATGTACTAAGTCTGGATTTAATGCAGAGAGCTCCTTTTGGCGTTCAGGGGGATGTCAGCATAAGAGGATCAACTTCAAGCCAGGTTCTAATTCTTATCAATGGAATAAAAGTCTATGACCCACAAACCTCGCACCATAATTTAGACATTCCTGTTTCCTTATCAAGCATTGAGCGGATTGAAATCTTACACGGACAGGGTTCTTCTGTCTATGGAGAGAACGCTTTTGGAGGAGTCATCAATATCGTTACGAATAAACCCTCCCAGAATGATATTTCAGGGGCTTTTTCATTCGGCGAATATAATACTCTAAGCGGAAACCTCTCTTTTTCTCATTCAGTCAACAAAATCTACCACACATTAACTGTCGACTATCAAGATTCTGACGGTTTTGAACCAAACAGAGATTTCAATGTTCTAAATTTGTTGTCTAATTCCCATTTCGAATTCATCAACGGCAACATCAATCTCCTGATAGGTTTCAACAAAAAAAAATTCGGCGCAAATAATTTCTATGGGCCTTTTCCTTCGAAAGAAAGGACAAAAACAAACTTTATCGGCCTAAACTTTGATAGAAAAAAAACAAGGATGAAATTATATTACCGCCAACATGATGATACTTTCACGCTGGATATAACCAGGCCCGAATGGTATGTTAATCACCATACAAACGAGAGTTATGGAGGGGAGATATCATCTGTAATTGACCTTAATTCTTTAGGAAAAGTTGCTATTGGCGGAGAATTTAGAAAGGACAGCATCAAAAGCAGCAACTTAGGAAATCACTTTTACTATAAACTTAGTGTGTTTACTGAATATGAAAAAATCCTGTTAAAAAAAGTTTACCTGAATGCAAGATTAAGAGGTGATTGTTATTCAACATGGGGGATTGAATTTATCCCAAATTTATCTCTGAGTTATATTATCTCTTCTAATTTAAAGATTCGTTCATCAGCCGGCAAAGCATTCAGAATTCCTTCTTTTACAGAGCTTTATTATCATAGCCCGGCCAATATTGGACGCTCTGACCTCAGAGCAGAAAAAAACTTTTCTTTTGATATCGGATTGGATTTCTTCCCGAATGATTATATTGTCTGGGAAAGCACTTTTTTTCTCAGAAAGGACAGAGATTTAATTGACTGGATAAGGAAAAACCAGGAGACGTTCTGGCGCGCAGAAAACATTCAAAAAATAGATTTTTATGGAGTTGAAACCCAATTTATATTAAAGGGCCTTTGCTCTGTCGGGTATCAATATCTTATGTCGAAGCACAAGCAGCAGGAAAACTTTCTGTCTAAATATGTTCTAAATCACCCCGTCCACCAAATCTCCTCATCTTTGAATCTGGCTCTTCCGTTTAAAATCAACTCAGGAATAGCCGGGGTATATAAAAAGAGAAAAAAAGAGAAGGGATATTTCATTCTTGATGTTAAAATTTCAAAAAGAATCGCATCATTAGACTTTTTTATCCAGGCAACAAATCTATTAAATGCTAACTACCAAGAAATCCCCATGATTTCCATGCCAGGAAGATGGTTTATGGCAGGAATATGTTTTCAACGTCATCCAGATTGAAGACTACAATTTCATAGACAAGATCATCAACCATCTATAACTATTTTTTCTTTTTTTCTAAATCATAGGTCTTATGAACCATCTTTCTAACCATATTCGTATCCAATTCTCTTTACTGTTCTTTAAGTATTATTGACCCTATCTTTTCAAGCGTGATGGACTTATATGTGGTATCTAAAGATGGAATTGAAGAACTCAAAAACATCGAAACTTTCTTCCTCAGGATAGAATCTTCCTTTCCAGTCTTTATAACTCCACCCCGAAGTTCCTAAGTAATAAATCATTTTCTATGTTCCTTGGTTCAAGAGGAAGTTATTATCTTGCCCTTTTGCATAACGAATAGAGCATAAACCTTTAAGGCCTGAAATTTACCCGGGTTTTAGTGGTATGAGGCTCTGCTCCAATTTCTCAGCGGCATGCTTGTGGTCAAATTTCATTGCTAATACCAATGCATTATTACTAATTTTCTTCCTTAGTTCAACATCCTTCAACAGCATAATCACATACTCTGAAAAAGCGCCATAATCATCGGCTACGAACATGTCTACTCCATGTTCAGGATTTATACCAAAAGTAGCCCGTCTGGTAGCAACTACGGGTAGACCGCAAGCCATAGCTTCTAAGAGCTTGCCCCTAAAACCCGTGCCCAATTCAATCGGTGCTACAAACACATCGCTATTCCAGTAGCATCGCCGCACATTCTCGTTATCTCCTCCTTCCCTGACAGTCACGTTTTCGCTTCTCAAATCCAGAAGCTCTTGAGGTGGATTGAACCCAATTGCATAAAACTTTGCATCCGGAACTTCCTGCAGGATTCTATCCCAGCAGTGGTGGATAAAGTTTTTCACAGCATCCACATTAGGATAATGCTGAAAATTGCCCAGGTAAAGGATATTTTTAGTACTTCTTTCCCAATGGTTCCTCGTTGGCGGGATGTAAAAGCTCGTGTCAACACCATGAGGCACTATTCTAATCTTGTTCTTCAACCCGGGAGCATAGTTTACCAGAATATCGCCATCCTCTCTGGTTAAAGTTAAAATCCTATCAGCAACATCGTACATCCTAAACTCGTAATTAAATAGCTCATTTATTGTAGCTTCACTGATATCCTCTCCTTTTGCAGCTCTAAGTTTAAATGCCTTTGTATAGCATTCGTGTACTGAAATCACAGTCATGGTATCTGCGGGGATGTAGCTGTGATTCGACTCTATGTACTGCCCCATCATCGAATATTCAGCAATAACTGCATCAAAATGCTTCTCCCTAAAAGTCAATTTCAATGCATCTTCGATCCCTTCATCGTAACCTCCATCTCCAGTTAAGAAGATCTTCGGTCTGTTCAATCTTTTATAAAGCGCTTCTACTTCATCACGAGGTCGTTCCCGGACAGAATCAACCCTGATAATATTTTCACAGAAAGACTCAAGAGTTGTATCGTTACGATCTTTAACAGTATAAGCAGGGGCAATTAGCGATATCTTGTGTCCCATCGAAGACAGATTCTTAATTCTGTGATAGATGAGAATGGGGCCACCTATAATGTCTGCGCGGGGAAATAACTTTGTTATGAACAATATATTCATCTTCATTGTATCCCTTTACAGATAATATCTCTTATCCGCGAACGAATATCTTCCTGGTCTGTAAACCACATCAATTCCTGCCACTGTTTTTGCAGTTCGCATAACTTTTGAAAAGGGTTGAATTTTGGAACGGCATCAGTTCTGGCAAGGGTAATATTGTTTAACGCTTCTTCACTGCCTTTTCTATCGCCTTGAGCGAGATACTCTTCAGATAAAAGCTTGCAAGCCTGCTCAATTTTCTCTTCGAGATCTGGTTTCAGAAAACACCCGGGATAAGGATCAAAATCCTCGGGATTAACTTTTGTCATTCCTTTTATTTCCTTTTGCGTTTCGATCTTTGCTCGCT
Source organism: Candidatus Aminicenantota bacterium (assembly GCA_014859315.1). Taxonomy (GTDB): domain Bacteria; phylum Acidobacteriota; class Aminicenantia; order Aminicenantales; family Aminicenantaceae; genus Kmv29. The sequence continues at coordinate 13,382 of JACUUK010000024.1, read as the reverse complement.
CATAGATAAAACGATAGATGTCTTCTCGCAACTGCATCCATGTGGGATGCGTCTTTGGCGGTGGAAGGTGCTTGATGGAAAGTTGATTATCCAAGAAGAAAGGATAACCAAACATCCTCGCATTTATTAAAAAGTCTATATCCTCGCCTCTCCGGACATTCGGGTCAAAAGGAACGACTGTAAAGAGATTGCGATGGAGGACTATATTTCCACCGAAAACAAAAGGCGTCTCTTTCAACCTCGGTTCAGTTCCAATAACCCTATCAAATGCTTCATTCATCCTCTCATATTGGTCCCAGTATTTCATCCAGGGGCGATATGGTTTCTTAACGTGGTAGTCGCCATCTGGTTGAAGATAGTAGCCCGCCACTGCATTGATGGTTCTTCCACCAATTTTCCTTCCAATAAATTCTCGGGCTTTCAAGATGAATTTCGGGTCTTCAAAGACTTCATCATCGTCAATAAGCACTGCAACTTCTGAACTCAGAACATGTGGAATGAACATGCATAGATTTCGAATGTTGGAGTATCCTCGAAGTTGGATAAGGTTAGTATACTCTTCTGTGTTTTTACCCCCGCTATCATGACGCAATAGCTCATGTATCTGTGTAAGATGCGAATGTCCAAACAACAGTATTTCTACTCCCGGATTAGCAGACTTGATGATATTGATAACCTTTTTCTCAACCTCAGATTCGATATCCTCTGCCGTAGCGACCGCAATTATTACTAATTGGAAATCTTTATCCCCCAGCCGCTCTATGCTCTGTATTGCTCTGAGTAAAGTGCCTTCAGTATCTAAAGGTGTTGGGTGGTCATAGATAACGTCTCCTTCTCTCCAACCAACTTCGCTTTCTCTTCCCCAATACGAGGGGATTACCATTGTGAGTTTCATTGGAAATATAGAAATTTCATTTTTTGGCCGATAACAATTTACTCTTATTTTTGTCCAATTTTTTACCCTCTGGTGTTCTCAATCACTTATATTATAGTGAAATAGCATAGTCAATTAAAAATAAATCGATAAACGAAAACAAAAATACTTACAATAAAAGAAACAAAGCAAACTATCCCAAATATACTAACCTACAAACTGGACTAAATTTCTGGAATAGTATATCCTTTTACAATAATCACTTAAAATTTTATTGGAGGAAAAAATGATTGTATTCAAAAATCCTTCAGGTAAAATTATCCCTCTCTTGCTCGTCATTCTGATTCTCATAATAATAGCCTTCGGAGGTGGTTATTATCTGAGTTTCACCAGGTTTAACCAGAAATTCAGCCAGTTAAATGACAGATTTAATGAATTTGAAAGCAAATACGAGATGGTTCTTTCTTCTCTTCGTTCTGAGCAGATGGAAACAACGGCTTACATTAAGGAGAAAGAAGGAAAAACCCAGCAAGAGACAAATCAACTCAGATTGATGAGTATCTTATTGAAAGCAAAAGGAGAAATAATATCCAGCAAGATCTCTCTCACCCGGGATGAAATCAAGAAATCATTAGAACATCTCGATTCTTCTATTATTGTTCTAAGAGATGCCTTTGATTTGGCAGATGGGAATATTAAAGAGAAAATTGAGGAATTAAGGTTGAAACTGGCCACAGTTAAAGGAATTATTGAAGTCAACCCTTCCAAAGCTCAGCAGGAGTTGGATAAGCTCTGGCGAGAGATTGATACTTTAATTGAAAAATAAAGAATTTCCAACTCCGAATAGACTTCTTTGACATCTGTTTTTCTCTGTGATAATAGCTATTATGATATAGCCGCTAAATCAACTATATCTATGGATAAAAAGCATAAGATAGGAGCGACAATATGACAGATAAAACAAAATTAAGAAACAACTTGCTTCCCTTTCTATTTTTAGTCCTCATTGCATGGTTTCTTTCAAGCTGTGCATCTCCCACCTTAAACTACAATGGATGGGAGATTACACCTGACGCTAAAAGAGAGGTCCTCAATATAAGCCAGGAAGATTTAGGAATTCTGATGAAAGATATCCGCCTTGCTATAAAAGAAGAAGGCAAAGTCTTAATGCTTACTGAATGGTCTGTCGAATCTGAAAAGGATGAATTGACAATCTCCACAAAAAGCCCCAAAAATACTACATGGAAATTTAAAATCGATGATAAAACACTGCATATTATCTGTTCATCTGAGGGCGCTATTTTACAGGGCATCACACCTGCTTCAGAAACTCGGATTCCTGCCAGAATAGAGAGCCAGGACAATGGAATATTATACACTTCACTTGGGCTTGTCTCTTCCAAAAACATACACTGCCTGTTTGACCGCCAAACAGATACGATGATTCAATTTCCAGAAGCAAGCAAATTCAAGAGGAATACATCTGATGAGAACCTTATGGATATCACCTTCCCAGTCAGAGAAGATACAGAGATTTTCCTTATTACTGATTATTATATTAATGTTTTAGGACTTAAATTCTATAAGCCAGCACCAGAACGCTTCAAGAATGCACCTGTTGGCTGGAGCAGTTGGTACTGCTATTACATGGGAACAACTGAGGCAGATGTCGTCAAAGAGACCGATGCCCTTGCAAAATATTTAAAACCCTACGGCCTCGAATATATCCAGCTCGATGCCTGCTACACAAGAGGTGAAGATGCAAATTATCTTGAATGGACAAAATCGACCTTTCCGAAAGGCGGAAAATGGCTCTTCCAATACATCAAGGATAAAGGATTAAAACCAGCCCTCTGGGTGAACATTTACGGCTCGAATTATGCAAAAGCCGAATGTGCCGATAAGTATCCTGAGAATTTCTATTTGCGTGATAAGAACGGAAATCTATCTGGAGCATGCTGCACAGCCGATAAAACCGTTGTCAGACTCGATTATACAAACCCTGAAGTGATTGAAAAGCATCTGAAGCCGATGTTTAGAATCTTAAGAGATGACTGGGGACTGACATACCTCAAAGATGCGGGCTGGGGAACCTGGATGGATTATTATGAAGACAACAAGGAAATGGCCTATGACCCATCAAGAGGAAGCAGAGAGGTATATGTCGAAGTCCAAAATGCCCTGAGGGAAACCCTGGGCCCAGACATATATATCCTTGGCTGCGCTATGCATGAAGTCGGCCTTGGATTTGGCATCTTTGACGGCTCACGCATTGGCGGCGATGATAAAGCCGTCTGGTATCCTGAGAAGCAGGGCGGCATGTCAATGCAGACCTACTTCCACTCTATTTTTGGTGGAAATTATCTCAATAATATAACATGGCACTGCGACCCTGATGCAGCCATGGTTCGAAATCCATTAACCCTTGAAGAAGCAAGGACAATTGTCACATCGATTGCCCTAACAGGGCAGCTTTATATGGCAAGCGATTTCATGGGCAGACTCCCCATGAAAAAACTTGACCTTTACAGAAAGACAATCCCCCCGACTCATGTTGTGCCGATAGACCTTTATCCTTACAAAATAGAATCAAACAAAAAAAACGATGTAGTCTGGTGCTGCCCAAAAGTTAAAGAATTTCCAAGGGCGATAGACCTTAAAGTAAACGGGAAATCCGGAATTTATGATGTCGTTGCATTATTCAATTGGGAAGATGAAGAAGCATCTAAAACCATTTCTATCTCAGAGGACCTTGGGCTTGAGGCAGAGACAGAATATGTGATTTTTGATTTTTGGAATCAAACTCTTAAAGATATAGCTTTAGATGAAATCACATGTTCGATTCCAGCACACGGAACATGTGTTTATGTGATAAGGTCTTTGCTTGACAGGCCGCAGCTCCTTGCAACATCACGCCACATAACAGGGACTGTCAGCGTCAAAGAAGTATCATGGGATGCATCCAAATCCTGCTTAAAAGGTGCATCTGAAATAGTGAAAGATGATCCATATTCATTGTTTATACATGTCCCAGATGGAATGGCTGTCTCCAGGATAAATGCTGACACAGAAATTCTATATCAAAAAATGATTAACGGACTCCTCGAGGTAAAATTTGCGGCTGACTTCAATGAAGGAGATAAAAAGACAATAAACTGGGAAATAGAATTTTAGTTTTTTTTAGAATCGCCATTCGGAATTCATAAGAAACAGCTGTAGAATAATATGTAGAATAATAAAGAAATAGAATCTGTAATAAAAATGATAAAACGGATGAATAAAGTGAAAAGAAATATTATTTGCGGCCTCATTTTACTCATGCTCTTGGTCTTGATTTCAATCGATGCTCATGCCCAGCCAAAGCTTAGCGCAAATAAATCATATTTTGATTTTGGCTCGATAAGAGAAGGGATGAATGTTCCAGTCAAATTTAAAATAACCAATACAGGGACAAAGAAGTTAAAGATTCAGGAAATTCGCACATTTTCCTCTTGTGTCCAATCGAGACCGCTGACCAAGAACACTCTGACACCAGGTGAGTCTGTCGAACTTGAATATGTCTTTGAAAGTCTGGGCTACGGCGGAACTTCAATAGACAAGCAGATTGAAATCCATTACAAAAATTCTGCTTTAAGCCCTTTAAGACTCAATGTCATAGGCAAAGTCCTCCCTTTAGAACCTTATCAGGCACCCATGGGTGAGTTGATTTATAACTTTTTTGTTCTTATTGACATACGGTCCTCTGAACAATTCATCAAAGAACATATAATCGGCGCTATCAATGTGCCTTACGAAAAGATAGAGGATTGGGCAACAAGAGCGGCAAAAAGCATCTCTGATGATGTAATAATTTACCTTTATTCAGAAGACGGCACAGAAAGCGATAAGGCAGCTAAATTATTACAAAAGAAAGGTTATTCTCAATATCTAAGCATTGTCGGCGGCCTGAAGGAATGGAAAAACCAGCACAGCAAGAAATTTCTTGTCTCCGGAAAGTCGTAACCGCAATAAGGCATGACAATGAGAAAACCCCGAATTTTCCACCTGTTTCTCCTGTCCATTCTACTATTATTATGTTCAAGCGTTTATGCCTTTTCTGTAGAACTCCTTTTCTTTTATGAAAAGGGATGTCCAGAGTGTGCAAACGTCAATGACTTCCTGGAGAAAAGAATAAAGCCCAATTACCCGGTAACTATCAAGGCATACGAGATTCATGAGCCAGGAAATGCTGTTTTACTGATGAATTTAGCCAGGGCATATGAAGCAAAAGTCATAATCAAAAAAGGGACACCTGCAGTCTTTATAGGCGAGAATGCTTTCCAGGGAAGCAGCCGGGTAATTCAAAGAAAAATCGAAGAAGCGGTGCGCACCTCCTTGAGGAATGAAACCGCATCCCCCATGAGCCGCCTTCAAGAAGAAAACTACACAAGAAACCTCAAGAAAAAAATTACTCTTCCGGCTGTAATCAGTGCAGCAGCCATTGACTCTATAAATCCATGCGCCTGTGCAGTGTTGCTGCTTCTTTTGGGCACGATGTTATTGGTCTCAAAGAGAAAAAGGATCTCGGTATTAGGAGCAGGTTTTGCTTTCACATTGGCCTGCTTCATCTCATACTTTCTTATGGGAGTGGGGCTTTTTTCTGCTGTGCAGGTTGTAGGAATTCAGCACTATATTTATATTGTTGTCACTATTCTTGCCGTTTTAATGGGGTTATTGAATCTGAGAGAAAGTTTAAAGCATGTGGATAAATTTAGCATGGAAGTGCCACAATCCTGGCAACCAAAACTCAAACGACTCACGTCTAATATTGTCTCTATTCCAGGGGCTTTTTTTGTAGGACTTCTTATCAGTCTCTTTCTTCTGCCATGTACTTCTGGCCCTTATGTAGTGATTATCGGGATGCTCGGCGATACAGTAACAAGGTTGCAGGCGCTTTGGCTTCTATTCCTTTATAACACCATATTCATTCTGCCCTTTGTAACTATCACTTTAGTAGTAGGATTTGGACTCACAACAACAGCACGCGTGGAAATGTGGCGCCAGGAACATATGCTAAAATTTCATCTTATCACTGGCCTGGTCATGCTTGCATTGGGATTGACAATGCTCGTATTACTGTTAACAGAAACTATTTAAAAGATAGCAGCGGCCGCTCCGTCAGTAATTAGAAAACAATCCAGAAGCCTTAATGGATCAGCAACTAAGGTATATTTCAACACATCACAAACAGTAATTTCAAAGGGATACTGCGCCAGAGGATTCAAGGTTAATATATTTGTTGGCTATATTTGCCTGAAGTCAAAACTCTATATTAATGGTTAATTCAAAAGCGAAAGCGTCACTATAATGCACAAGGTGTGTTACTTTATTCTTACCTCTTTATTTTTTTACGAATAATTTTTTTCTAAATTTCAGGGCAACATTGACAAGACTTATAAGAACCGGGACTTCGATAAGCGGTCCAACAACTGTTGCAAACGCTTGGTTGGAATTAATTCCAAAGATAGCAACCGCTACAGCTATCGCCAACTCAAAATCGTTACTTGCTGCAGTAAAAGATACGGCTGTAGTTTGCGGATAGTTCCCCCCGATTTTTCTTGCTACAAAAAAAGTTATGAACCACATAAAGAAGAAGTAAATGGTAAGAGGTATTGCTACCTTTACTACGTCTAAGGGTAATTCGATGATATATTCGCCCTTGAGAGAGAACATAACGATAATGGTAAATAATAATGCAATAAGAGTAATGGGGCTAATTCTCGGCTCAAACACCTGTTCATACCATTCTTTACCTTTCAACTTAATGAGCGAGAATCGTGTGGTTATCCCAGCAATGAACGGTATGCCCAGGAAAATGAAAACGGTCTTGGCCGCTTCTAAGATCGAAACATTCACATTCAAGCCTTTCGCCAGTCCAAGGACATTAAGGAAAACGGTTATAAAGACATAGATGTAGACAGCGTAGAATAAAACCTGAAACACGGCGTTGAAAGCTACAAGTCCTACGGCGAGTTCTCTATCGCCTTCTGCAAGTTCATTCCACACGATTACCATTGCAATACATCGGGCAAGACCCACTAAAATGACTCCAATCATATATTCTGGATGGTTATGGAGGAATAATATTGCTAAGAGGAACATGACTAAGGGGCCAACTATCCAGTTCTGGATCAACGATAGTGCGAGGAGTTTTTTATTGTGAAAGACTTTTCCAATTTCCTCGTATTTCACCTTAGCCAAGGGAGGATACATCATCAATATTAAGCCTATAGCAATGGGAATAGAAGTCGTGCCTACCTGGAGATTTGCGATGAATTCAGTTATTGATGGGCTGAAATATCCGATTAATATACCTATTCCAATTCCGATAAAAATCCATAGAGTTAAAAACCTATCAAGCAGTGACAGCTTTTTCTCTTGCGTGCTTTCCATTTTCGTATTTACTCCTTTTTTGCTCAAAAAAATCAATTAAAATCCATTATTCATTTTGCGCGAATTCAGTTTATCCTTTTAATTTTTTATACAAAGCTTCAAGCTTTATCCTGTAGATATTTCTAATGTTCTCTTCTTCTTCACCGAAAGGTTTCGCCGGTATTAAATCCATAACCTCCTCAGGAGAAAATTCGGAACGAAACAATGTGTCGGCTGCGCCTGTGACCATCAAAAATAATGCCTCTTCGACTTCCTTAGAAGAAAGTCCGAATGAGATGCCAATTTTCTCCAGTTCATTTAACTGAAACCAGAGATAAGTAGGCCCCATTGCTGTAAGAATGGCATATGCTTCCAGCGTCTCTTCTTTTACTTCTGGGCATTTCCCGAGGACAGCCAAAATGTTTAATAAATCTTTTTTCTCTGTTTCATCAAACACCTGAGAGAAAGCAACTGGATTATAGCCAGCATTAATAACTGAGCAAGCATTGGGAATCATTCGAACAATTCTTTCAAAGTTATCAAGATGTTCCGTCAGTTTAGAAATAGTCAATTTTGGCGCGAGAGAAATGAGGACTGCGCCTGATTTCAAAGTGGTTTTAATTTCATTAGCAACGCCGCTTATAGCTTTTGGATGGAGTGAAACAAAAACAATGTCTTCTGAAGCAGGCTGCTGATTGTCGTTTGGAGAAATCTTTATTTTCGGAAATTTTTCTTTTAATCGATTCAGAGTATCCAGATTGATGTCACTGACAATCACTTCCTTAAATACCTGGTTTTTTCTTTTAAATCCCTCCAGAATAATGCGTGTAATTCTTCCGCCGCCAATAAAACCGATTGTTTTTTCAAGCATTTTAATTTCCTCCCTTTTTAATTATTTTCCTCACTATAATTTGAGTAAAAAGAAAAAGCCAACCAAAATAATAATCAGACCTGCTACTTTCTGGAGTACCTGATTTGTTTTCCTCAAGCCTTTTGATTCGATTAATTTTTTAGCAGCTCCCATAGAAGTTCCTGCAATTAAAATGAGAAAAGAGTGCCCTAAAGCATATATAAAAAGCAAGAATCCTCCATAGATAATATTCCCTTTACTGGCTATAAAAGCCAGAATAACGGCAAGGATTGGCACAGCGCAGGGTGTGGATACAGCCCCAAATAACAGACCCATGAGTAAAGCTCCGATGTTTCCGCCTTTTTTTAAGCTAAAAAATCTCGGAACAGGGAAATCTAATTTTAAAAAACCGAGAAGATGAACACTCATTATTAGACAAACCCCTGCAACGAGATATTTCCAAAAATTCCCTATATCACCAAACATTCTTCCCATTAATGCAGATATAAACCCCAAAATTGTAAAAGTTATAGACAGGCCTATGACAAATTGAAGAGAAAATATCAATGATTTTTTTGGGCTCGCGGCTTCTTTTTGTCCTGCCACCAAACTGATCATAAATGGAACCATGGCCAGCACACAGGGATTGGAAGCTGTCATCACTCCTCCAATGAAAACAGCCACAATGGCCAGCCACGGATTGTGCTGGATGAGCTGTTGAATATCTCCGAACAAATTTTCCATCTGTTTCCTCGAAAATCAGCCAACGCCCTTCTGTTTAAGGACTTTCAGGATTTCTTCCTTGGGGAAATAGCCAACATGCCTGAAAAATTCCTTCCCGTTTTTGTCGATAAATACCTGAGTTGGAATAAGTTGAATGCGGTACTTCCTGCCGGGTCGTGGATCCTTCCAGACATCATAAAAAACAACCTGTACCTGGCCTTTGAATTCTTCTGCTATTTCTCTCATGATGGGCTGCATGGCACGGCAAGGGATGCATCTGTCAGCCCCAAGCTCGATAAAAGTCACTTTGTATTTGGAAAAATCCAACTCAAGCTTACCAGTAACTATGAGACTTTTCTGAACTGTTTCTGTGTTGCTTGATTGATCATATTCATTAGTACTCTCATGTTGTTGGCTACATGCTGAGTTAAGAAAAAAAGCCAATGCAAGCATCATGATGCTAATTTTTTTCATGACAGTAGCTCCTGTCTAAAATTATTGTTAAAAGAAAACTAATAATTATTATACTTGGAATAGAACAGGCCAGCCTGAAGCCAGCAAAATCTAACCCAAGGAATTTGATTTCAAAAAGAATCATCGGGATTTTTTTGATCTTAATTCTTTTTGTTTCATTCATACTTCAGGAAGCCACAATCAATCTTTTCACTAAATCTTAATGAAACAAATATCTTAAAAAAGGGAATCATAATTCTTTCTTTATCAATTCTTTTATCTCTCTTATAGAAGGAACTCGTCCTTCAGATTTAACTTTACCGTTGATTAGAAGAGCTGGGATGTAAGTCACTCTGTATTCAACCATTTTCTCGATATCACTTATTTTCTGGAGATCAACTGTTAGATTCAATTCATTTAAAGCACTTATAGTTCTTTTCTCTAAGTCATTACAAGCTGGACAGCCTGGTCCTAAAATTGTTATTTCTAAAACACCCATTTCTGTATTCTCCTTTTTATCCTCATTTTCTACCAAAAGTTCTATTTTCCCTAATTTAAGATAATTTTATCATCTCAGATGGACTAAGTTGAACCTCATCTTGAAGAGCCTTAATTAGCCTGTTTTCTCTTATCTTTTTTGGAATTGAGTATCTTATTCATCTTCCTTTTTGTTTTGTATCCAATAGGCCTAAATATCTTAAGAGGCGTAACTGATGAGATAAGCATGACTGGTCGATATTTAACATTTTCTGCAATTCACATACACAAAGATCTTCTTGCAAAAGAATTAAAAACATCTTGAGTCTTGTTTTGTTGGCTAAAGCGTTTAATATATTAAGCGTTCTTTTCATTTTAATGATATATGAATAAATGTTAATTTATTCATATATCATATTAAAAATAAACGCTGTTTCTGTCAATGAAAATCTGTAATATTGGCTCTTTTTTCTCTTTAAATAATCAATTCCAACTAAATTCACATAGGCATCAGAAAAGTTTTAAGCCGTCTAATTTGTATCATCAAATTTGGTCTTGACATTTAGACCATTTCATGGCTTTGTCAATGTTATCTACTAAACCTAGATTCTTTTATTCTCTTATCGCTATTCATTACAATTTCTGTTTTTACTTTCCTACGATTCTGATATAATTTGTTTGTGGAGAAAATAACTAGAAAAACCACTTTTAAGGATGCGGAAAGATTAGATATCGAATATTGGAAATCCTGCACACCTGAGGAAAAACTCGATATGCTTCAATATTTAAGGGAATTGTATTACGACTTTAAAAATGAGAACCGAAAAAGATTTCAAAGAATTCATCGCATTGTTAAACGAACATAAGGTTCGTTATCTCATCGTTGGAGGATTTGCTTATAGCTTCTATGCAGAACCACGATTCACGAAGGATATAGACTTTTTCGTAGAGGCCTCAACTGATAATGCAGATAAGATGCTTAATGTTTTGGAGAAGTTCGAATTTAAAAATGGAAGCGATAACAATGGCAATCGCGATCAATGTGAAACTCCTTGCTGTGGAAGGATTCTACCTCCCCTAACATCCGGAGCACACCGTTCTCTACCGGGTGCTTTTTCATTATTTCGACAGGTTCCACTCAGAGTATGAGAGCCGGTTCGAGAATGAGTATAGCCGCACCCGTGGTTTCTGGCCAAATCGAGCATGAAAGCATACTCCATTGCTGTTGTTTTATAGCGTTTAAAACGGCCTGAAGCCCCACCGTGTCCTGCCTCCATATTCGTATGAAGTAGCAGAATATTATTATCTGTTTTCATTGCTCTGAGCTTTGCCACCCACTTTGCCGGCTCCCAGTATTGGACCTGAGAATCATGAAGCCCTGTAGTTACAAACATTGCTGGATAATCTTTGGCCTCGACCTGGTCGTAGGGAGAATAAGAGAGCATGTAATCATAATATTCTTTATTTTCAGGATTACCCCATTCATCATATTCACTTGTTGTAAGTGGAATACTATCATCCAGCATAGTAGTGACTATATCCACCCAGGGAACTGCTGCTATAACGCCCTTAAACAGGTCCGGCCTCATGTTTACAACTGCTCCCATCAGCAGGCCTCCAGCACTTCCACCCATGGCAAAGAGTTTTTCAGGGTTTGTGAATTTTTCTTCTATCAGATGCTCGGCACAGGCAATGAAATCTGTGAAAGTATTTTTCTTTTTAAGTAATTTTCCATCTTCATACCAGGAACGCCCCAATTCCTGCCCGCCGCGGATATGAGCTATCGCATAAACAAAACCACGGTCGAGTAGACTTAACCGGACAGAGCTAAAAGAGGGGTTCATGCTATTGCCATAAGAACCGTATCCATAAAGCAGAAGAGGATTCTTTCCGTCTTTCTTTAGTCCTTTTCTATACACCAGAGATATCGGCACGTTTACGCCATCTTTGGCTGTTGCATAGAGTCTTTCTGCATGATAATTTGCAGGGTCGAAATCTCCAACGACTTCCTGCTGCTTTAAAAGTTTCTTTTCCCTTGTTTCCATGTTGTAATCAAAAGTTGAATTCGGTGTTGTAAGAGAACTGTAACCGAAGCGAAGCAAGTTTGTGTCAAATTCAGGGTTAATGGAAATATAAGCTGTATAAGTTTCTTCTCCGAAATCAAGATAGTGGCTTGAATTATCATCCCACCTGATTATCCGGAGATTGGTCAATCCGCTTTTACGCTCATTTAGAACAAGGAAGTCATTGAAAATCTCAAACTGCTCAAGCAAAACATCTTTCCTGTGAGGGATGACTTCAGTCCAATTCTCTTTAAGTGTTTTATTGATGGGTGTCTTCATCAATCTGAAATTTTTTGCCTTATAGTTTGTCATGATATAAAAATTGTCCTTGAAATGTGCTACATTATACTCTAAATCTTTTTCTCTTGGTTGTAGGATTTTAAACTCCCCGTCTGGCTTATTCGCATCAAGAAAACGGTATTCTGTTGAAAGTGTGCTTGTCGAAAGAATGAACAGATATTTCTTTGATTTTGATTTTCCAACATAAGTATTAAAAGTCACATCCTTTTCATGATAGATTTCCTTGTCGTTCAAAACATCTTCTCCAAGAACATGCTTATATATCTTAAAAGGACGAAGCGCTTCATCTTTAACTGCATAGAAGACTGTCTTGTTGTCATTTGCCCATACTGCTTGTCCAGATGTATTTGGAATCTCATCTTTTAGTATTTCACCTGTAGTCAGGTCTTTAAAATGAATCGTGTATTTCCTTCGACTGACCGTATCGACTCCAAAAGCTAAAAGATTATTGTTTGTACTCACATCCAGGCCTGTAACATTATAAAAGCTGTGGCCTTCGGCCATTTCATTAACATTCAACATTATTTCTTCTTGGGCAACCATGCTCCCTTTTCTACGGCAATACAAAGGATATTCTTGGCCTTTCTTATAGCGAGTATAGTAGTAATATCCTTCTGACCTAAATGGAACTGACATGTCTGTCTGCTTAATCCTTCCCACGATTTCATCAAAAAGAATTTTCTGTAAATCCTCGGTATGTTTCAAGACGGCTGTTGTGTATTCGTTTTCTGCTTTTAAATACTCAATTACTTTAGGGTTTTCTCCCTCATTCAGCCAGTAATAATTATCCACTCGTGTATGACCATGAATTGTTAACTCTTTCTTTATCTTTTCTGCAACTGGCGGTTTCACTATTTTTTCATCTTTTTGCTTTTCCGAATATCCAATTCCCATGAAAAGCATCAACATAAAAAAAACACACAAACAGAGAATCTGTCTGTGCCCACAAAGATAATTTAATATTTTCACTTAACCCTCCTTATTTTAAAATTACCGGGATACGATCCTTAATTCTCCGAATTAAGGTCATGTTTCCGTATTTTTTGTCCTTGCAGATAAACACTAAGATTTATTACTCCAGCGAATGGACCAAAAGGCCGCTTCTTAATTTTGGTTCAAACCACGTTGACTTAGGAGGCATTACCCGTCCTGAGTCTGCAATTGCCATAAGTTCTTCGATGGATGTTGGATACATTGCAAAAGCCACCTTGAATCTTCCGCTGTCAACTAA
>JACUUK010000164.1 GCA_014859315.1 Candidatus Aminicenantota bacterium | reverse complement strand
CTTACAAGCTCTAAGCGTAAACAAAAAGGAGGTCAAAATGATTGAAAAAATTTTAGGCGGAGGGATCGACAATCTGATTACATTGAGCAGAGTTAATTGTGGTTGTGGGTGTGGAGACGTGCCTTTAGCTGGGTACAAGGAAGGTCTGCGTGATGGAGTAGATGAAGAAGCAAACAAGCCACCAGAACAAGAGTAATATGTTGCTAATAACTGAGTTTTAAAGGAGGTCAAAATGATTGAAAAAATTTTAGGCGGAGGGATTGTCAACATGGCTCTCCACGCAGGTGAGTGTGATTGTGGTGAGTGCACATGTAAGAAGGACGGTGATGACCACAAGGCAGGATATCTAAGGGGATACGATGAGGGATTAAAGGGGGCCCCAGCGCAGTAGACGATCAGTTTAATGCTCATTTTGATCTTAGCCGGTGTATCCCCTAGCACCGGCTAAGATCACATTTGATCATAAAGTGGAGATAAGGGATTCGATGTTTTTTCTTTAAAATTTTTTCAACTTCATTTGTTTTTTAAATTTTATAATGACTTATTTTATTGAAGAGGGTTTTACGGCTAATTCCTAGTTTTTGGGCAGCTTTTGTCTTGTTCCCTCCTGATTCTTGGAGGGCTTTCTCAATCATTTTTTTCTCCACTTTTTTAGTCAGGATTTTGATAGTCTCGTTTAAAGTCTTTTCGGATTCAAATAAATCACTTTCCCTTTCTTCATGTGGGACTCTTATTCTCATAGGAAGAATATTTTCTTCTATCAAAGGGCTGTCATTGAAAACCATGGCTTCATAAATAACACTTTCCAGTTCTCTAATGTTACCTGGCCATGAATAATTTTTTAAACGCTCTAGAGTTCCTCTTGATATTCCTGTAATCTCTTTTTTCAGTTCGTTGTTGTATTTTTGAATAAAATGTTCACACAGGAGTGGGATGTCTTCTTTTCTTTCTCTTAGAGGTGGAAGATAAAGAGAGAGGACAGCTAGCCGCCAGTAGAGGTCTTCCCTGAAATATCCTTTTTTTATATATTTTTCAAGATTTTTATTAGTTGCGGCTATAATTCTGATATCTATTGGAATTGTTTCTGTTCCACCGACCTTTACAATTTCTCTTTCTCCAATGGCACGAAGAAGTTTAACCTGTGCTTTTGGAGAAAGCTCGCCAACTTCATCCAGGAAAATAGTACCCTTGTTTGCCAATTCGAACTTTCCTATTTTTTCTTCTTTTGCATCTGTGAAGGCACCTTTTATATGTCCAAAAAATTCACTCTCGATAAGATCTTTAGGAATAGCCCCACAATTAACCACGACAAAAGGGCCGTCTTTTCTGGGACTGTTAAAATGAATAGCTCTTGCGACCAATTCTTTCCCCGTTCCGCTTTCGCCTGAAATGAGCACTGTTCCCTCCACCTTAGAAATTTTTTTCATCATCTGGAAAATTGAATTCATTTTGGTGCTTATTCCTATAATACTGGGAAATGTGTAACGGGCAGAAAGTTCTAATCTTAATTCTTCGATCTCTTTCTGCAATTTTTTCACTTCTAAGGCTCGAGAGATTAAAAGCAGCAGTTCTTCATTGTCAATTGGTTTTTCTATATAATCATATGCTCCTAATTTAGTTGCTTCCACTGCATTTTTGACTGTTCCGAAGGCGGTAATGATAATTACTTCAGTTTGGGGAAGAGATTTCTTGATTTGGGAAAGCACTTCTATACCTGAAATATCGGGCAACTTTATATCTAATAAAATAATATCAGGAATATATTTGCGGGCTTTGATTAAACCCTCTTTGCCTTTTGCTGCTGTTTCGATAAGATAACCATTTTCTTTTAGAAAGAGCGAAAAAACATCTCTGATACTCTTTTCATCGTCAATGATAAGAATTTTAAACTTCATTTTTAATAGCCAAAGGGAAGCTTAACCAGAGCAGTAGTGCCGTAGTTAAGTTTGCTTTTAACTTCCATTTCACCCTGGTGTGACTTTACAATTCCATAACAGATAGACAATCCTAAGCCTGTTCCTCCTTTTTTTGTAGTAAAGAATGGGTCAAATATTTTATCCAAATTCTCCTTGGATATTCCTTCCCCTGTATCAGATATTATTATTAAAACTCTTTGATTCTCTAATAAAGTTACTTCAACTTTCAATTCTCCACCGTCTTTCATGGCTTGAAGAGAATTTAAAAAGAGATTGAGAAATAGTTGTTTGAGTTTAGTGTTATCTGCTTTAATAAAGAGAGACGAAAATGGTAAATTTCGAGAAAGCTTAACTTTTTGCTTTTTTGCCTGAAAGGAGATTAATTCTAGACAATTTTCAAGAGTTTCTAATAGATTACATTTGCTCATTTTTATATCTGAATGTCTGGAAAATGAAAGAAGTGCTGAGAGTATTTCTTCAATGCGTTCTGTTTCCTTTAGAGCAGAGAGTAAAAGATTTTTTTCTTGAGTGTTTTGACGCTTTGTTGTTAAATACTGAATTGATGATTTTATTGCAGTGAGAGGATTTCTCATTTCATGAGCTGCTCCAGCTGCCAGCTCGCCTACTGCGGCTAACTTGTTAGCTCTTGACATTCTTCGAAATATTTCCCTTTGTTCTTTAAACAGAATTGCATTCTCGAGAGCCATTCCAATTTGTGGAGTAAGGAAAGAGATGAAGGAAAGTTCTCGTTCTAGAAAGGCCCTATTATCTTTTTTAGGGCCAATAAATATGATCCCTATTAATCTGTTCATAGATATTAAAGGGAAACAGAGCTCAATACCGAGAGATTTTAAAATTTCTTTTTCTTTTTTGATTAAATAATTATTCAAAACCCATGGATATTTCTTGACGTAGAGGTAACTCTCATTTACTTTGAGCCATTTCACCAATGATTCATTCCTTAAAAATAAGATGTTTTTTACTTCTGACTGATCAAAGCCTAAAAAATTATTTACCCTAAATTTTTCCAAATCCTGATCATAGATAAAGAGAATCTGCTTTGTGACAGGGATGATTTCTCTTATTTTGCCTAAGAAATTGAGGGCAATCTGGTCAAGGTCTTCAATAATGTTTAAGCTGTTCTCTAATTCTTTAAAAAATTGCCATGGATGTATTTCAGGTATTTTTTTGCTGAATTTATATCTCAGAGTTAAAAATGCTTTGTGCATCATAACCGCTTCGGATTAGTATTTATGATAACTGAAAAGATAGCTAATTGTAAATTAAAATAGATAACAATTTTCCTATTCATATATAAAACATTACCCACTGGTAATTATTGGCTTTGTCCCAAAGTTGCTTGGTGATGCTAAATCCAAACATATTCCACCTTCAA
>JACUUK010000163.1 GCA_014859315.1 Candidatus Aminicenantota bacterium | reverse complement strand
AAAAGTGATTGTGCACATTAGAAGGTGGAAATTGAACAAAAATGGAAAGAAAATGGCGAACAGCCAAAAAGGGAATTCTTATAGTTGAAAAAAGCATGAAGAAAAACATAATTTTTTACTCTTTATGCTTTATCATGATCTGCCCGAAGATAATATTCTCTCAGATAAGCTTTAGAATATATGGAGGCGGGGGCTGGATAGACTGCGGGGATTTAAATAAAAACATTCAGGGTTGGAAGAACTACTTCAACGATCGTGATAAATCTCCTGATTTATTCAAGTATAATGTAGAAGAGCTTCACGGGCTCTGGGATGGCGGCCTTGAGCTATCTTACAGCTTTTCCTCTCGGTTTCAGGCTGCAGTGGGTTTAGAATTCTTGACAGGGAAAACCAAAGGAAATGCAACTTCGCGTATCTGGCGTGAACAGAACTATTTTTACTCAGCTACGGATTTCGGCACTATTTCCATCAGTGAAAAAACACTAAAGAAACCAGAATATCGAATTCAAACCATACCCATAATTCTAACCCTTTATTACTCATTTCCTCTCGGAACAAGATGGAATTTTTTCCTTGGATGTGGAGGAGGCTATTATTCTTCAAAACTCACTTACAAAGAAGGCTATCAATACAATTTTGACTATCAAGATGAGAAAATTTTTTATGGATCTCTAATGGAGTTCTTAGATTCATATTCTTCATCGGGCACCTATTCAGAAGAAATCAGCTCTAAGACTTTTGGCTTTCACCTGAAAACTGGATTGGAGTTAGAAATTAGAAGAGGGCTTCATTTCATCATTGAAGCATTTGGAAGGCAGGCCAATTTTAACGATTGGGAAGGGGATAAAAAAGACAGTTACAACTGGACTCATACATGGGGTTTTTGGGGAATTTATTCCGATAAGGGGCATTTTGAAGAGGTTAAAAAAGGAAAGCTCTGGAAGGTAGAATTCCAGAGTGATGATACCGGAAAATCGTATCCACAGCTTGTTCTTTCTGAAGAGAAGCCTCTCAACGCTTCTTATTACGATGCGCAACAAGCAAGGATAAATTTGAACGGATTTTCATTAAGAATAGGCATAAGAGTGAGTCTATAAATATCGGTGGCTGCATAACTCGCTACACTCAAACATCCTCGCCGCCCGAGAGAATTGGGTTCCATCGAATAGCGATTCAAGAAGGCCAAATCTTTAATGCTCACTTCATCTCTCCCCAAATATTTTCTTCTGATTTCTCGAGAAATGTCTTGCTTAGAGCAATAAAGATGTTTTATTCAAATCAAGGATAAAATTGAAAAAGAAACACCTCGGTTTTTCAACGCGATATGTTTATTATTATGGTTTCATATGAGGACAAACTGTTTGGCCCTTCGATTTTCAGGCGTAAAATAGCACGATATCCTGTTAAAAAATGCGGTATTTCAATCACAAAAGGCTTTTCTGATGATTGTGTAGCAAAAGGAAGGATAGGAGGAAACCTTACCTTTGAAGGAGATATTCTGATTTCAGGATGAGTGGAGCTCAAAGTTCCTTCAAGAAATGAGCTTGGTGTTGGGCTTTCATTTTTCAGGCTTATGTTCATTTCCAGAGTTTCCCCGGCTTCAGCTTTTCCATTTCCATTTCCATAACTTTCCCCTATATTGTCATCATCTATAGTATAAGAGTAAAGCCTTGGAAGGGCTATATTCAAGATAGCTGCGAGGCCTGCATTGACAATTCCCCATCCATAGTCATTATCAGGATTTAAACTGCGGCTTGCAGTACTCAATAAGGCGGAACGAACCTGAGATGGTGTCCAATCCCGGTGAACTTCCAAAAGAACAGCTGCCACACCCGCCACCAGTGGAGTAGAAAAGGAAGTTCCCGAACCCTTTTGATAAGTATCGCTACCACTCTGTGTGTTTGCGGCAAGCCAGTTGTCAACCCCTAAAGCACAAACTTCAGGCTTAGTCCTTTCATCATAGGTAGGACCAGGTGAACTGAAAGAGGATATATTTCCAAGATAGTCCACAGCTCCAACGGAAATAACTCCGAATCCATCAGCAGGAGCAATGATATGCCCCCAGCTTTTATTACGTTCATTGCCAGCTGCAGTCACTACGACCACTCCTAAGCTCACGGCTCGATCAGCAGCTATGGTTGTCACAGCTGTCTCTCCATTCATATCCTCAAAAGTATACCAATCGGTATATCCTAAAGACGAGGATACAACTTCTGCACCAAGGGCCTCTGCCCACTCAATTCCGGCTACCCAATAATCTTCCTCTATCGGCTGTTCGAAGATCGTGGTTTCTGTTTTCGCCAGAATAAAATCGGCTCCGTACGCAGGGCCTATGAGTTCGCCAGGCTTATATCCCCCTAAAATTGACCAGGTGCCTGTTCCATGAGAATCAGAGTAGTCATCTGGATCAAAGAGATCTTGTTGAACATCGCCATCGTTGTTCACAAAGTCCCATTCAGCAACAATGTTACTGTGTTGAAAAATTTCGTGACTTTTTCGAAACCCTGTGTCCATCATACACACCAAAACTCCCCTTCCGCTGTAACCAAGCTGATGAAGAGGCAAAACATTTATCTGGTCAAGTTGCCTGAACGACAAGCCGTACTCGATGTTTATATTATCCTTTTTTACTTCCTCTAAACCTGTTCTCTGAGGCAAAAGGAATTTATGTCTCCTAAAGGAAACAACAAGGTCAATTTTGCGAACAAATTCTTGCTCTGCAAGGGCTTGAATCTCTAAAATGTTAGCCTCAACACTCATAGCATTCAGCCATCGGGAGACAGTTCTTACCCGTTTAACAGTGGATCTAACTTTTTGCGCATAAGACATGTAGACGGGAAGATCCTCGGCATCAACTAAATTCTCTTCTGTGCGCACCTTCCTGCGGCGCCAGATGCAGCGATCTTTTAAGCCCTGCCTCACTTCGGCCAACCTGCTGGCAAGAGATACCTGAGAGGTTATTCCCTTATCGGTAAAATAAATCCAGATTTTAAAAGTTTTCTCCGGATCCAAACTGGATAAGATTTCATTTTGAAGTCTTGGCTCGATCTTTAAATTTTGATGAAATAAATGTCCAGGAGACGATTTTTTCTGATTTTTTTTTGTACTTGTTCCCTGAAGAATGAACATGGGAAAAACAAATAGAATCAGAACAATATTTAAGACAAGATTTCGCCCCTTGCCCCTTCTTTCCTTCAGAGCTCCATATTCTGCGCCTGTAGTTATAATCTTCCCTCTTTCCATGTTGCTACTTAAAGTTTTTATATACTGTACTTCTTTAACCTGAATTATTCATAAATTATGCCGACACCAATAGTTATTTTCCACGATATCTGC
>JACUUK010000162.1 GCA_014859315.1 Candidatus Aminicenantota bacterium | reverse complement strand
ATATCGCTCATTTTAGCAGGGGTTCATCACACTACTGCAGATTTTCTTAGATGGTTAATTTTGCCCCTAAAAAAGGGATTTAAGGCCTGTTTTTAGGAGGATATATAGGTTTAATTGGTTTATATCAATTAGTTGCGCCAGCCAGAGTATATTTTGATTATATTTTGATTTTGATTTTTAATATTTTGATTTTTTAATCAATAATATTCAGAATTTTCTCCTTTCGCCTTTTAGATCTTTATTATCTTCATAATATAAGAACATAAGAACAAAATTCAGAATTTAATTTTAATTCCTGCTCTAAGTGTAAATCCAGAAAAGTCTATTTTAGCTTTTCTTACTTTTCTTATCCTATCTCCGATTGGCTCTTCCTCCAATATTTGTATCATTGGATACCAGTTATCCGTCCAAGGTAGCCATTCGAAGTAATAAAGACTTCCTTCCGTCGAAGATTCCCAACCGGGAATGAAGGCTCTAAATTCTTTATCTCCCTTGAACCCTCCAATTTTAGCGTATCTTCCCTGTTCTTCGAGGACAAAGGAAATATTGGATACTAAATTAAACTCAAATCCTAATCCTCCGTGAAACCCAATGCCACTGGCTTTTGCTTCCTGAACAGTATTAAACCAACCGCCACTCCACTCATTACGATAGGCCTCAGACCATTTAGCAAAATAATAACTTACTCCCCCATTTAAGAGAAATCGAGCCCGAGAGGACAAGGGTAAAGAATAATAAACTCCTAATCTCACAGGAATAGCACTTACTTTAACCTCTTCAGTGAAGGTTTGGCCTCCTAATATTCTCTTGTTTATGACTTTTCCTTCCATGCCGTAGATATAACCAGAACCAAGGCTTATTCCAAAGTGAGGAGTTAAATAAATTATCACATCTCCTACTAAATCTAATCCGAAATGAATCTTTTTAAATTCATTAAATTCACTTTCTGGAATATTATCCCCAAGACTTGCCTGATCCTTCAAAAAATCTGCCAGCCCTTTCAGCGATGCGTTAGGGTCTCCAACTGCAAGATAACTCATTCCCCCTGTCAGTTTGATTCCAAATTTTTCGGCATTACTTATTCCTCGAATGATAAAGAATAGAAACAGAAAAAAAATTAATCCCAATTCCTTCTTTTTCATCTTTTCTCCATGATAATATGGAAATTTTTAAATTTAATGCTAAAATATTTGTTGATAATAGTTTAATTATCCCATCACTCTTTAATTTTTTACCAAAGAAAATTTTTTATGTCAATAAAAATTCGGGAGTTGTCAATGCCACGTAAAAACTTCCGGTTTTCTGCCACGCAAAAATTTCCGTTTTTGTCATTACCTAAATCCTTTCTGAATAACAGTTATGATAGAGGGAAGGATTACTGTAAACATGTAGATTGACTTCGCTAATAAGCACATAAGAAAACAAATAGCCCTAATTTCACCCTTATTTTTCAGCTTAGATTGCTCATTTTAGCAGAGAAATTCGTCTTGTAAGGAATTCCTTGATCGCGCAAAGCATATATTCCATTCAGCAATTCCATTAATTTTTCCGTGTCAATCATCCCCAGCACTCTTGCTCAAATCGTACGGAGAGGTTTGGAGCCGAAATCTGCGATAAGTGGGGTATGGTCGCTCAGTTCCATAACCTGAGTGTATGGAACAACCTCACATGATTCAACGTAGCTCGCCACAGAGCTATCACCATAGAGGTAGTCGAGCTGGTGCCCCATGGCCCCTTTCTTGAAAAACGTGTGCTCATCTGCCTCATGGAACATCCGGTGGAAGCTCATGAATCCTTCATCACGAATACGGTCAAAAAACTCATGGTTCCCTCTCTCCCCATAAAGGTCATCGAGCAATCGAGAGTAATTAAAATCCCCTCCCACTATCAATTGGTTTTCAAGACGCTCTCGTAAAAAATAGAAAAGCACGTCGAGGAGCCAGAGGTCTTTGTTCTTCTTGAGCTTAATAGAAGAGATGTCGATACCTTCAAGCCGTTCACACTCAATAGGGAAAAATGGGTTATGTACTGAAACGACAAGTGTAGGACCGATAAATGGGATATTGATCTCTGCAGTCGCTAGCCAGCCGTCAGCTTTTTGGATGCCAGCAAGCTCGTCTTTCCCCTGAACACGGTCTGGAAGCTGGGCTAACCACAAATCAAGCTCGGGCAGGCGAGCGGATTTAGCAAGGAGCCGTGTCAAAAGAGCTGTCCCCCAAGGCTGTTTGCTATCATCAGGAGCGGCTTTATCCCAGAAGATTGTCCAATCCTTTCTGGCCCAGCGAGGAGGGATACATTCCTGGCATAATGCGATGTCTGGTTTTAGTGTTTCGAGGAGCCAATACCAAGCTCGCTCGTGTGAAGCTCGATGCGACCAGAATCCCATGTTCCATGTTACAATTCGCATGTTATGAAATCAAACATATCATTCAGGTAGAAGGCAAGTCAATCGTATCCAATTTAAGGCAATTTTTAGTTATTTTTGTCACATATGTGACACACAGAGATAGGTCTTGCATAATCCGGCCCAAAGCGGCCGGTGATTCCGATTGATTACGGCCACTGCTTCTGGTCGAAAAGCGGCCACCGATTCCGGTCTTAAATCTTTATATTCTTTCCCCCTTTTACATTTTACAGATATTTTTATTTCTTTTTAGCGATATATTCTTTTATTCTATGAGTGAATTCCTCCAATGAGACTCCATAGCCTATGATCTTATTTTCTTTAGTGACTGTCAATTTTCCATAGACTTGGTCCACTACCCAAAAGCATTCTGAGTAACGATCTGATTGTAAGAAAAGAAGAACTTTTTCACCCTTTCTAAAACTTGGGCTATCCGGTACCAATGAACCAATTTCATCCACAATTCCTCCTAGATTCTTAACTTTAATTTCTTTTACTAAGGAGCTGCCTTTAATATATTCTTCCACAGATACTGTAACATAGGTAAAAATAATGGATCTATTTGCATTCCATTCGCTTCTCACATCTAAAACTTCTCCAACAATTATCATATGAGCTTCATCTATTTGTTTCCTATAATTATGTAATTATGGGGTCGTGTAATTATGTTATAATTATGGGGTCGGGCCCTGGTAACTTATTTAAAATCAGTTAAATCAATATATTTAAGGGGTCTTTTTATTGCTTAAAAAGCCATTTTCTTTAAAAAATTGGCCATTTAAGACTCTCCATCCAAACTTCCCCGTGATATCTATGCTTTTATCTTAAAAGCCATATTTTTAACGAAAATTTCTCATTTAAGGTGAAAAAAATGCCTATTATGAGATCTATCTTATTGATAATATGTAAATTGCTGGGGCCCGACCCCAAAATCA
>JACUUK010000161.1 GCA_014859315.1 Candidatus Aminicenantota bacterium | reverse complement strand
TATGATGATCTCTTCCAGGTACGGAGTGAATGGGAAGATTGTGTAAAATTTCGGGGCACAATAGCAAGCGTAATCGCCTGGATTATTGAAAGCCTCGCCTCTTTTTTGATCTCCTCCTTGGGAGAGATGAGCATGGGAACCCGGACCCGTCTCTCCGCAATCATAATTCGAACGTCCTCTTGCGTCTTGGCATAATGGGCATAATACTCAAAGAGTGTTGGTCGCATGTATTATAACTATTTGATGTCATGAAAGATACAGGATCAATACCTCAAGAATAAGTGAGAGAAGAGACAGGCTCTCTTTTGAAAAGCGTAAACAGAAGATGACGTTTACCAGAATAACAAAACAACAGGTATTGTAATCATGGTTCATCCAGATCTGCCAGGGGAAATGGTTATTGCCTAACGGTCCTCGAATAAAAGTAGTCGGGAATTTTTTTATCGATTTATTTATTTAAAGTGATTTATTATAATATGATAGATTAGGCAGCTCAAAAAAGAGGCTTGTCCAAAATATTTAAAAATTTATATAGATAATTAAATATGGATAAAAAAAGATTATGGGAAGAATTGTCCGATAGCTACAAATCGAGACACAGAAAATCAAAGGAGCTCTTTGATAGAGCTTCACAGTATCAAATCAGAGGCGGAAGCCATAATCTACGCCTATTTTTCCCTTTTCCGATCTATGTTGTTCAATGCAGCGGTTCTAAAATCAGAGATGCCGACGGAAACACTTACGTGGATTTTTGGCAGGGACATTTTGCCAATATTTTAGGACATAATCCAAAGATCATCTTAAAGACAATCAATAGCTATTTAAGAAAGGGCCAAGGGTTAATAAACGGGTTTCCAGATATTCACCAAGTAGAATTGGCGGAATTGATACTCAGGCAAACAGAAGCAGATAAGATTCGTTTCACTACGAGCGGAACTTTAGCAACCATGTACGCCATTATGTTGGCCAAAGCTTATACAAAGAGAGATATAGTGATGAAGGTAGGGGGAGGCTGGCATGGATCTCAACCTTATGTTCTGAAGGGCATCTCCCAATATGATAAAGGATTAAACAAGTTAGAATCTGCTGGGCTTCCCTCAGGTATCGATTTGATGATAGTTGTAACTCGATTTAACGATAAAGAGGATCTTGAGGAAAAATTCAGAAATTATGGAGAACGAATTGCTTGTTTCATTTTAGAGCCATTCATAGGCTCAGGAGGTTTTATTTTTGCTAATAGAGATTACCTCCAAAGAGCCAAAGAGCTGAGCTTAAAATACAACTCTCTTCTGATATTTGATGAGGTCATTTCAGCCTTTCGCTTTCATCCAGGAGGAGTTCATAGTTTATACAGAATTAAGCCTGATTTGATGGTCTTAGGCAAAATCATCGGTGGCGGG
Source organism: Candidatus Aminicenantota bacterium (assembly GCA_014859315.1). Lineage (GTDB taxonomy): Bacteria > Acidobacteriota > Aminicenantia > Aminicenantales > Aminicenantaceae > Kmv29. The sequence continues at coordinate 1,946 of JACUUK010000161.1, read as the reverse complement.
ATGCCTATGAGTGCCGTGGCTGGAAGAGAAGATATTATGGCACTCTGCAGTCCGGAGGCAAAAGCAGAGCAAAGAGTGAAGTTTGAAGGAGGGACATTTTCTGCTCATCCAGCCAGTATTCTGGCAGGAACGACTTTTATTAGATATCTCATATCACATGACTCAGATATCTATCCGAGAATAGGAAAACTGGGTGCAAAAGTACGGAAAGGAATTGAAGAAATATTTGCCCAGCATGGATTTCATGTGAAATGCACAGGCTACGGAAATTCTATCGCCGAGAACAGCTCTATGGTTGGCGTACAATTTCTCCGTGATGGGATAGATAGGATCACTACCCCTGAACAGATTTTGGATCCGGAAGTCTGTGATGTTGAACTAAGAGAAAAAGTTTTTAAATTAGCTATGCTTGAGGAAGGTTTTCACATTTTCCACGGCTATGGGGCAATCTCTTCTTCACACACAGAAAGTGAAATCCAAGCCTCTTTAGATGCGGTGGAAAAAATTGCAAAAAAATGGAGAAAACGCAATATCCCTAGAATGTAAGGTCTCAAAAAGGGAAAAAGAAGACTCTTTTTGATTGTTTCTTAATTTAAAGGAGAAAGGTTTGATGGATAAAATAAAGGTTATAATTTATGGCTGTGGTGTTATGGGCCGAAAGATTTCCCAAGCTCTTCTTAACAAAGAAATTTTTAAAATTGTTGGAGCTGTTGATATTAATCCTGAGCTTGTAGGTAAGGATTTAGGGGAAGTTCTTGAAATTCCAGAGAAATTGAACATAGAAATCGAACAAGATGCCGACTTGCTCTTTTCAAGAGTCAAAGCAAATGCTGTTGTTCTTACAACAACGTCTCATCTTAAAGATGTTTTCCCCCAAATAACCCTATGCCTGAAAGCAGGCTTTAATGTGATCTCTACCTGTGAAGAGCTCTCCTATCCTTGGAAGCGCCATCCTGACCTTGCTCGAGAGCTCGATAATCTAGCGAAAGAGAGGGGAGTGACTGTGGTAGGAACAGGCATCAATCCGGGATATTTAATGGATACCCTTCCTCTCATTCTCACAGCTCCCTGCCTTCGTGTTAAATCGGTCAGAGTGAAACGCTTGATTAACTCTTCCAGAAGGCGGATTCCTTTCCAAGTGAAGGTGGGGACAGGACTGACCCAGGAGGAATTCAGGGAGAAAATAGAGAATGAGTCGATTACCGGACATGTAGGGCTTTTAGAGTCCGTTTACATGATTGCCGATGGCCTCGGCTGGGAGCTGGATAGAGCTTTAGAGTGCCCTCCTCAGCCTGTCATAAATGAAGAAGAGGTAGAGACAGGTTTGGGTCGTGTTGAGCCTGGTCACGTGATTGGCTTAACAAGTGTGGCCCACGGACAGAAAGGAGGCAAAGACATCATAACTCTTGAGTTTTGCGCAAATGCGGCTATGGAAGAGGAATCTGATGAAATCATAATCGAAGGGGAGCCCTCTATTCACCAAAAAATTATAGGAGGAGTTCACGGCGACATCGGGACGGTGGCTATGACGATTAACACCATTCCAAGGGCGATTGAAGCCTCTTCCGGTCTCATTCTCATGAAAGATTTGTCGCTTCCCCGAGCCGTTCTCTAATCGCCATGGAGAATACGTTAATGTTTTTATGCTTTGATAAATTATAATTGAAGCAAAAATTCTTGAATTTATCACACAATTGAGGAATTTAGTCTGGGGAGTACCAATGCTTGTGCTCTTGCTCGGCACTGGAATTTTCTTGACTATAAGATTAAGAGGGCTCCAGATCAGAGCTTTGCCTTACTCTCTCTATTTGGCTTTGATTAAATGCAAAGAAGATTCAGAAAAGCCCGGAGATATCACTCATTTTCAAGCTTTAATGACAACTTTAGCGGCTACTGTCGGGGGCTCGTTACTTTTGGCTGCTATTGGAAGAGTATGCTACCCCACC
>JACUUK010000160.1 GCA_014859315.1 Candidatus Aminicenantota bacterium | reverse complement strand
TTTAGATACTTTATTACCTAATTTTTTATTATCAAAAAAAAAGAAAATTCCTTTCCCCCCTCTTCCTATCCAACAAAAAATCGCCTCTATCCTCTCCTTAATTGATTCAAAAATCCAAGCCGAAGAAAACAAAAAGAAGGCCTTAGAAGAACTATTCAAAACGCTTCTCAGTAATCTCATGACTGGAAAAATCAGGGTCAATAATCTGGAGTTAGAGGCATGAATTATAAGGTGGGTGGAGAGAAAGGTGCTGTTCAGAATAGAATCATAAAATATGTGCAAGAACCATATGCTGAATTTTCCACTCCTGAAGGGAAAAGAATTCTCGTCAAACTCGGATGGGAATATGTTAATCCCCTTGATTCCATTAAATTAAGAGAAGGGGAAACTGGATTTCTTTTTCGAAAAATTCTCATCTCACAATTACATAAGCTGAATCCCGATTTTATGAACAGCTCCCTGGCAGAAGAATTAATTAAAAAAATTGAAAGAATTCCTCCTACGATAGAAGGGAATTTCGTTGCATGGGAATACCTCAAAGGATTACGGACACTCTTTATTGCCGATGAAAAGCGCGAGCGAAATGTCAAACTTATTGATTCTGAGAATATTGACAACAATACCTTTCATGTTACGGATGAATTTGTTTTCTTTAATGGGATAAGGACGATCCGCCCGGATATTGTTTTTCTTATCAATGGGATTCCAGTTTTCTTGGTCGAGACAAAAGCATCTCACAAGCTCGAAGGGATGGCAGAAGCCATTAACCAGGTAAAAAGATACCATCGGGAATGTCCAGAACTCCTGACTATCCTTCAAGTTTATGCCATAACTCATATACTTAAATATTATTACAGCCCTACATGGAACACATCTTCGAAATTGGTGTTTGACTGGAAGGATGAAGTAAAAGGTGATTTTGAAGCTTTAGTCAAAACTTTTTTTGACAGGCAAAGAGTTATCAAAATTCTAAGCGACTATATTCTTTTCACAAGACAGGATGATGAACTTAAAAAAGTGATTCTAAGGCCACATCAGATGTCAGCCATAAACAAATTAATCGAAAGGGCACAATCCAGGAAAAGAAAAGGGTTAATATGGCATACCCAGGGATCCGGAAAAACATACACTATGATTGTTACTGCGCAAAAAATAATAGAAAATCCAGCCTTTAAAAATCCCACTGTTATCATGCTTGTGGATAGGAACGAACTTGAAACCCAGCTCTTTGGCAACATATCTGCTGTGGGAATCGAGGGTATTGAAGTAGCGGAAAGTAAAAAGCATCTACGAGAACTTTTATCTCAGGATAAAAGAGGGTTAATTGTTTCAATTATCCATAAGTTTGATGAAATGTCAGAAAACATTAATACCCGAGAAAATATATTTGTTCTCGTGGATGAAGCACATAGAACCACAGGCGGTAAACTCGGAAATTATTTAATGGGTGCTCTGCCTAATGCAACATACATTGGATTTACAGGAACACCTATAGATATAACTGCTTATGGAAAGGGTACCTTTGTGGTATTTGGAAAAGATGATCCTCCCCATGGCTATTTGGATAAATACAGCATTGTTGAATCTATAGAAGATGGAACAACTGTGCCTCTTCATTACAGTATTGCTCCGAACAAACTGCTGGTTGACAAAGAAACTCTTGAAAAGGAATTTTTAGATCTTAAAGAAGCAGAAGGGATTAGTGATGTTGAGGAACTCAATAAAGTTTTGGAAAGAGCAGTAACGCTAAGAAACATGCTGAAAAACAGGGATCGTGTGAAGGAAGTTGTTAAGTACGCGGTTAATCATTATAAGAATAATGTTGAGCCGCTTGGATATAAAGCTTTTTTAGTCGGTGTTGATAGAGAAGCTTGTGCTCTATTTAAAGAAGAACTGGACAAATATTTGCCAGAAGGTTATTCGAAAGTTGTTTACAGTCCTTTTTATAATGATCCGCCCGAGTTAGCTAAATATCATTTGCGGAAACAAGAGGAGAAGCGAATCAGGAAAGCTTTTAGAAAGGCAGATGAGCTTCCGAAAATCTTAATTGTGACAGAGAAACTTTTGACAGGATTTGATGCTCCGATTCTCTATTGCATGTATTTGGATAAGCCGATGAGGGATCATGTGCTGCTTCAGGCAATTGCCAGAGTGAACAGGCCCTATGAAGATGAGATGGAGCGAAAGAAACCTGCTGGTTTCATCCTTGACTTTGTGGGTATTTTTAGCAACCTGGAAAAGGCGCTTGCCTTTGATTCTCAGGATATTGAGGGAGTTGTTCATGATATTGAAGTTTTAAAAGAAAGATGTAAGGAGATGATTGAGGAGGCGAGAAGAAGTTATCTTAAAGTTTTAAAGGAAAAAAGCTGGGATAAAGCAGTGGAGGCGGTGCTTGAGCATTTCAGGAATGAAGACAGAAGAGATGAATATTTCCAGTTCTTTAAGGAACTTTCTGATCTATACGACATTATTTCTCCCGATGCATTTTTAAGGCCTTTCCTTGAGGAATTTGAAACACTTGCACGAGTGTACAGGATTTTGAGGGAAGCCTACGGGAAAGTAATGATTATTAATAAAGAGTTTTCAAGAAAAACAGCCAGGTTGGTTCAGGAACATACAAAGAGTGGGAAGATTAAGCCGTCGTTAGAGGTTTTTGAGATAAATGTTGAGACCTTGAGAAAAATTGAAGAGAGTGAAGCGACAGATACAGAAAAGGTTTTCAATTTACTGAAGAGCATCAGAAAATTAATTGAGGAGGAAGGGGGGAAATCTCCATACTTAATATCTATAGGTGAGAAGGCTGAATTATTAGCAAAGCTGTATGAAGAAGGCCAGATGAAGACACAGGAAGCTCTTGAAGAATATAAGAGACTTGTTGAGGAGACAAATGCCGCCCGAGAAGAAGAGTTGAAAAACCAGAGGAAAAAGCAAGCCAAATGAGGGAAGTTTTTGATAAATATCCGAACTGGAAATGGAGTGAGGCACAGGAAAGGGTTATAAGGAATGAACTTTATAAGGTTTTAATAAGCCCGGGAAAAAAGGAATCAAAGACTGTCTCTGATCAAGCTAAAAATATTATGAAGATTTTGAGTAGAAAGGTGTAGGGGTATGAGCAATGCTGAGATGGGGCAGATGATTTCTGCTGAAGATTTTAAGAATGAAGTTAGAGCGTGGGCTGATGAAATCGGAGTTGCAGTGAAGGAAATCCATTTGCGGAATATGAAAAGAAAATGGGCAAGTTGTTCCAGTCGAGGGAGGTTAACGTTTGATTTAAAACTGCTTGAAAAACAAAGCGAGAACCGCGCAGAAGTTATTATCCATGAACTTCTCCATCTCAAATACCCTAATCACGGGAGGATGTTTAGGGCGATGT
>JACUUK010000023.1 GCA_014859315.1 Candidatus Aminicenantota bacterium | reverse complement strand
CCTCGAAAATTTTATGAATTTAGAATTTCACTATGTATTTTTACCCACAAAATTGAGTTAAAATATGCATGATTTTTTATTAAAAATAAGGGTAAAATTTCTTTACTAATTAGACTAATTAGGGTATAATTTTAATAGAAATTATGCCTAATGGGTTATGTGAAATTCCTTCCTCCATAGCCCTCATTTTTTCTTTTAAAAAGTAAGAAAATGATAGACAAAAAATATACTGCAGAAAGCATAAAAGTTCTTAAGGGGCTGGAAGCTGTTCGCAAGCGGCCAGCCATGTATATTGGGAGCACAGGACCTGAAGGCCTGCATCATCTGGTCTATGAAGTTGTTGATAACAGCATTGATGAAGCTCTTGCTGGTTTCTGTACCAATATAGAAGTGATTATTCATGTGGATTCTTCTGTTACTGTTATCGATGATGGACGTGGGATTCCTGTAGAGATTCATAAAAAAGAGAAAAGGCCCGCCGCAGAGCTTGTCATGACCACTCTTCATGCTGGAGGAAAGTTTGATTCCAAGGCATATCAGGTTTCTGGAGGTCTCCACGGAGTTGGGGTGTCTGTAGTAAATGCGCTGTCTGAAAGACTTGATCTGGAGATAAAAAGGAACAGAGGCGTTTATGCTCAAACATATGAAAGAGGAAAGCCTATAACAAAGTTAAAGAAGATCGGTCAAACAAAAAAAACCGGCACAAAAATCACTTTCAAACCTGACCCTGAAATATTTGATAGTACAGAATTTCAGTATGAAATCCTGTGCCAAAGGTTAAGAGAATTCTCATTTCTGAACAAGGGATTAAAGATATCTATTATTGACGAGCGGACTGATAAAAGAAATGAGTTTCAATATAAAGGCGGAATAAGAGAATTTGTTCAATATATTAACCAGAATAAGAGCGTTCTCAATCCAAAACCGATATATTTTGAAAGTATAAGAGACGATGTTGAAGTCGAGCTTGCCTTACAGTATAACACAAGTTATTCAGAGACTATCTTTTGCTTTGTGAACAATATCAATACAATAGAAGGTGGAACGCATTTAATTGGATTTAAAGCTGGCCTTACACGCTCCATTAATAATTACGCCAATGCTAATAAATTACTCAAAGATTTGAAGCAGAATTTAACTGGCGATGATACCCGGGAAGGACTTTGTGCTGTCTTAAGCCTAAAAATCAAAAACCCTCAGTTTGAAGGACAGACAAAAACAAAACTTGGAAACAGCGAAATAAAAGGGATTGTTGAGTCGATTGTAAACGAGCAGTTGTCTATATACTTTGAGGAAAATCCCGCTGTGTCCAGAAAAATTGTTGCAAAGATTTTAGATGCTGCAAGAGCCAGAGAAGCTGCACGAAATGCAAGGGAATTGTCTCGCCGGAAAGGACTTTTAGAATCCAGTTCGCTGCCTGGAAAATTAGCTGATTGTCAAGAGCGTGACCCTAAGGCAAGTGAGATTTTCCTGGTTGAAGGTGATTCTGCTGGCGGCTCGGCTAAACAAGGACGGGACCGGCGGTTTCAGGCGATTCTTCCATTAAAGGGCAAGATCCTCAATGTGGAAAAAGCAAGATTTGACAGAATCATTAAAAGCGAAGAGATAGGAATCATCATATCTGCTTTAGGAACGAGTGTAGAGCAGTCTGATTTTAACATCGAAAAGCTGCGTTATCATAGAGTGATTATTATGACAGATGCAGACGTGGACGGCTCTCACATCAGAACCCTTATCTTGACCTTCTTTTACAGGCAGATGCCTAAATTAATCGAAAATGGGCATATCTACATTGCACAGCCGCCGCTTTATAAAATATCAAAAGGGAAATCTTTTCAGTATCTTAAGGATGAGAGAGAATTTGAGAATTATATTATCAGGAAGATTACAGAAGAATTCCAGATAAAGGCCAATAAACAGAAAGAGATAATAAAGGGGGATAAATTTCGAAAGTTTCTCCAAAAAATTATTGCCAAAAAGCACTATATCAGAGTGTTAGAAAGAAAAAACTATCCTTTCTTTATTATAGATATTCTTCTTCAAAATGGTGCTGCGAACGTGGATTTTTTGAGAAAAGTTCAGAAAATCGAGAAGGTTCAGAATATTCTGAATGAAAAAAGTATTATTTCTGTTTTAAGCAAGGATGAAGAACATGGTCTTTATGAATTATCTGTTAATTTTCAGGTAAATGGAATGAAAATTGTAACAAAAGTAAACCAGGAACTCATAAAGTCAGTTGAATACAAAAGTCTTTACAAGCTGCATGAAGAGCTGGAATATTTTAAACCTCCTTATCAAGTGATAAGTAACAGCGAAAAGGTCTCGGTAGAAAACGATGCAAAATTATTAGAATATCTTTCCGAGAAAGGAAAAAAAGGCCTTGTTATCCAGAGATATAAAGGATTAGGCGAGATGGCTCCGCAGCAGCTTTGGGAGACAACCATGAACCCAGAAACAAGATATTTAGTGAAAGTTTCAATAAAGGATGCTGTGGAGGCAGATAAAGTTTTCACAACTCTTATGGGAGATGAAGTAGAGCCCCGGAGGAATTTTATTGAGAAAAATGCACTCGAAGCCCAAAACCTGGATATATAGCTAAGAATAAAGTACAAATTATTTTCTGCACGAGAAAGGAATTTTAATGAACAACAAGTTGATTGATGTCAGCCTTGAAGAAGAAATGAAGCGTTCCTATTTGGATTATGCTATGAGCGTAATCATAGGACGTGCTATTCCTGATATCAAGGATGGACTCAAACCTGTTCACCGAAGGACTCTTTTTGCCATGTATGACGCAGGTAATACATGGAACAAGCCATATAAAAAATCAGCACGTATTGTGGGGGAAGTGATAGGAAAATACCACCCACATGGCGAATCTGCTGTTTATGATGCTATTGTGAGGATGGCACAAGATTTTAGCCTTCGGTATCCATTGGTGGATGGACAGGGGAATTTTGGCTCTATTGACGGAGACCCGCCAGCTGCTATGAGATATACCGAAGTCCGGATGAAAAAGATTGCCCACGAACTTCTGGCTGACATTGAAAAGGATACAGTTAATTTTATCCCCAATTATGATGAAAGCCTTAAGATGCCTGAGGTCCTTCCTGCTAAAATCCCGAATTTGCTTATTAATGGCGGTTCAGGAATAGCTGTGGGAATGGCTACAAACATCCCATCTCATAATTTAGGTGAAGTAATAAATGGCATCATATACCTTATTCAACATCCTCAAGCTACTCTGGATGAGATAATGGAGTTCATTCCAGGCCCGGATTTTCCAACAGGCGGATACATTTTTGGAGTTGAAGGAATTCGAAATGCTTACCAGACTGGGAGAGGAACAATTATTCTTAGAGCGAAAGCAAAAATCGAACGGGGTCGAGGGAACGACCGAGACCGTGTTGTTATTACAGAGATTCCTTATCAGGTCAATAAATCAAGGCTTCTGGAAAATATAGCACAATTAGTCAATCATAAAAAAATTGAAGGCATTGCAGATATCAGAGATGAATCTGACAGGGAAGGCATGCGTATTGTAATCGAAGTAAAGAAAGGAGAGCTTCCTGAAATTATATTGAATAATCTTTATAAATATACAGCACTACAAACTACTTTTGGAATCATTTTATTGGCGATAGTCGATAAGCAGCCAAAAGTTCTAACTTTGCTTGATATGCTGCACTATTTTATTTCACACCGACAGGATGTTGTGCGAAGAAGAACACGCTTCGAGTTGAAGAAGGCTGAACTGAGGGCTCATATCCTTGAAGGGTTGACAATCGCTTTGGACAACCTGGATGAGATAATTAGATTAATTCGTTCTTCTCGAACAGTAGACCAGGCAAGAAAAGAGCTAATGTCTCAATTCCAAATGACCAAGACTCAGGCACAAGCTATCTTAGATTTACAGCTTCAAAAATTGACCCGATTGGAAAGAGAAAAAATTCAGAAAGAATATGAAGAGCTGAAAAAACTCATAATAAGATTGAGAAAAATTTTAAGCAGCGAAAAGATGATTTTGGATATCATTGTGGACGAATTGAAACAGATAAAAAATGAATACAATGACGAGAGAAAGTCCGAGATAAATGACGGTTACATCGCAGACCTTAACCCCGAAGATTTAATTAAAGAAGAAGAAGTTGCAATTACATATACTTCCTCTGGATATGTCAAGCGAACTTCTCTTAGTTATTACCATTTCCAGTGCCGTGGGGGCAAAGGAAAAAGAGGCATAAGCATGAAAACTGAAGACATAGTGCAGGATTTCTTCATCTGTTCAACACACAGTTATCTGTTGTTTTTCACAAACAAGGGACGACTATATTGGTTAAAGGCTCTTGAAATTCCTGATGTAGGAGTTTCAGGGCGGGGAAAATCTATCAAAAATTTGATTCAATTTTCACCTGAAGAGTCTGTAAAATCGGTAATTAGTGTCAAGGAATTTTCCGAAGACCGCTATATTATAATGTTGAGATCAGACGGCCAGATTAAAAAGACAAAACTGAGTGATTTTCGACATGTTCGCAAAGGCGGAATCATTGCTGTTTCAATTCCAGAAAAAACTGAATTATTGATGGCCAAATTAACAGATGGTAATAGGGATATTATCATTGGAACTAAGATGGGGAAAGCCACACGTTTTCATGAAAAAGGAGTCAGGCCGATGAGCCGCCAGGCAGCTGGAGTGAAAGCCATCAAGTTGGATACTAAGGATAGAATCATTGGAATGGTTGTTGCAGAAGAAAAAGAGAAATATATCTTTACTGCCAGTGAGAAAGGATATGGGAAGAAGACAGAAATCAGTCTTTACCCAAGACATAGAAGAGGTGGTAAAGGAGTTGTAAATTTAAAGACGAATTCTCGAATCGGAACTGCTGTTGGTATGGTAGGAATATCAGAAGAAGAACTGATTTTAATTACTGAAATTGGAAAAGTAATCCGTATTAAAAGCGAAAAAGTAAGGCCATTAGGAAGAGCCACTCAAGGTGTTCGATTAATAAATTTACAGGACAACGATAGAGTCGTTTCCATTGCCAAGGTAAGAGAAAACTAACTACATCTCTTCTGTAATTAAAGGATTGAGAATTCATATTGCATACTTGCACAAAGAAGAGCTTGACATTATATTCTTATCTCCAATAAAATTGTTGCCATCTGTCTCTTGGAGGGACTAATGATAGAGACTATACCTCAATTATTTCTTAACACAGTAAAATCTTATTTAAAGAATAATTTGCTCTTATACAAGGAACAAGGGCGTTATGTTCCTATATCAACGAAAGAATTTTCAGATTATGTTCAAAATCTTTCACTTGGTTTGCGGGATTTGGGCATTAAGAAAGGGAATAAACTCATCCTGCTTTCTGAAAATTGCCCCAATTGGGTGATTACAGATCTTGCTAATTTATGCCTTGGAGGTATCACAGTCCCTATATATCCGTCCTTAACGCCAGACCAGATAAAATATATTATTGAAGATTCAGATGCTGAGGTTGTCATGTGTTCTTCTCCAGAACTTTGGCAAAAAATACAGCTAATAAAACACGACCTGACAAAAGTTAAACATTATATTGTTTTTTTTAAGGATTCCCCTGAAGAAGTATTTACTCTTGAGCAAATCATGGAAAGAGGGGAAAAAGTATCCAAAGAGAATCCTGGCCTTTTTGAAGGAATGGCATTGAAGGTTGAACCTGAAGATGTTGCATCTATTCTTTATACTTCTGGGACGACAGGCCTCCCAAAAGGGGTTATCTTAACTCACAAAAATTTTATAAGCAATATCGAAGCAACTTTATCCGTCTTTGATATAACTTATAAAGATACTGCGTTATCTTTTTTGCCTTTATCACATGTGTTAGAGAGGATGGTTGTTTTTTGTTATCTTTATACGGGAGCTTCAATCGCATTCGCAGAGAGTTTGGATACATTGGCAGAAAATTTGCTTGAAATAAGGCCGAATATTATGGTGAGCGTACCTCGTGTATTTGAAAAGATTTATTCAAAAGTCATCGATAATGTTCTATCCAGTTCCCCCTTGAAACGAAAGATATTCTATTGGGCTGTTAATGTTGCTAAAAAGTGTGCAGAGAGAAAGCTTAAAAAACAACCTGTTCCGAGATCTCTTAAGTTAAAAGTGGGCATAGCGAATAAACTTGTTTTTTCGAAAGTCTTAGAGAAAACAGGCGGGCGTGTCCGTTTTTTTGTATCAGGCGGAGCTCCTCTTGCTAAAGATATTGCCGAGTTTTTTTATTCAATAGGATTGCTGATACTCGAAGGGTATGGCTTAACAGAGACATCCCCTGTAGTTTCAGCCAATACATTCGATAACATGAGGTTTGGCTCAGTAGGCAAAACAATATCAGGAGTGGAAGTTAAAATTGCTCAGGATGGTGAAATATTAGTCAAAGGGCCTAATGTGATGAAAGGTTATTATAAGAAGGAAGAAGAGACAAGAGAGGCCTTTGAAGGAGGGTGGTTTCACACAGGCGATATTGGGCATATTGATGAAGATGGGTTTTTAGTGATTACCGACAGAAAAAAGGATCTTATTGTTACTTCAGGTGGAAAGAATGTTGCTCCACAACCTATTGAAAACATTCTAAAGACAAGTCCATATATATCTAATGCTGTTGTTATTGGTGATAGAAGAAGATTCATGTCTGCTTTGATTGTTCCTGATTTTGAAAAGTTAGAGGAATATGCAAGATTTAATAATATTCCTTTCAATAGTCACACTGATTTAGTGAAGAATGATGAGATTATTAGATTTATTGAATCTGAAGTCGATTGCAGAACTCCAAGCCTGTCTTCCTATGAAAAGATAAAAAAGATTGCACTTCTTGACAGGGAGTTTGAAATCGAGAAAGAGGAGATTACTCCAACTTTGAAGGTAAAAAGGAATATTGTTGAAGAAAAATACAAAGATTTAATTGATGCCTTTTACAAAGAAGAGTAGAAATCAGGCATTCACTTTTCATTTTATAGAATAAGGATATTTTTTCCATCGAGCAATTAGAAAGCATCTTGTGGATTCCAGAGGGAAAATTCCTGTTAAGCTGATTTTTCTAACCAATACAGTATCCTGCCACAATTTTCGCAAAGAATAATTTTCTTTTTTTCCTTCAATTCATTCAGAACTTGTGGCCTAATACGCATATGGCACATAGAGCAGAATTCATCATTGACCGGCGAAAGAGCAATGCCGTTCTTATTTTTAAATATCTTAAGATAGAGGTCCATTTGATCTGAGGGAATCTTCAAAATAATTTTTTCTTTTTCCTGAATCAATAGCTCAAGTGTTTTTCCCATTTCTTTTTTCTTTGTGTTTAAAACTTCTTTTTCTTTTGTGTATTTTTCCATTACTTCGTCGGCTGTTTGGACAGCGGCCTTAATGTCATTCTCTATGTCGTCTGCAGCAAGCATTTCGCTTATTATTTCATCTTCTAAAGCGTCTACTTCATGTGTAGCATCATCGATTTCCTTAAGGAGAGACCTGTATTCCTTATTTGTTTTGACCTCATTCAGTTGATGCTTATATTTTGATATTTTTTCCTTGATATCTTGTACTTTATTCTCTAAATCTTTCCTTTTTTTCTGGTTTGATGCAAGCCTTTCTTTTTCTTGAGAAACGATTTTAGAGCTTTCTTCAATTTTTTTTTCAATCTCTGATATTTGATAGGGGATTTTATCGAGGAAAAGAGAAGTGTTCCTTATGTCTTCATCAAGCTTTTGTAAATAAATTAAATTCTCGAAGTCAATGTCCACATCTTTTCCTCATGGATGAAAATGGGCCTACCAGGATTCGAACCTGGGACCTGCCGGTTATGAGCCGGTGGCTCTTCCGCTGAGCTATAGGCCCTAATTAATTTTTATAACAAATCTATAGAGTCAAGTCAATTTTACTGAAGCGTTTTTTTAGAATCTAAGAGGAAACAACAAGGAGCACGAAAGAAATAATCATCTTAGGAAGTTTTAATCTTTAAACTTTCACATATATCAGGATCCGTTGGCAAATGATTTTAATTTTTTGCTTCGGGTTGGATGCTTTAGCTTGCGCAATGCTTTTGCTTCAATCTGGCGGATTCTTTCACGAGTTACCTTGAATTGCTGGCCGACCTCTTCTAAAGTGTGTTCATTACCGTCGCCAAGTCCGAACCTCATCTTTAGTACTTTGGCTTCTCTTTCGGTGAGACTCTTTAAAGCTTCATCGATTTGCTCTCTCAAATTGATATGAATCACGGTATCTGGAGGAGAAGGCATCACCTTATCTTCAATAAAGTCACCAAGATGGCTGTCTTCTTCTTCTCCAATAGGGGTTTCGAGGGATATTGGTTCTTGAGCGATTTTAATGATTTTTCTTACCTTATAGATGGGTAAATCCATTTTTTTTGAGATCTCTTCACAAGTTGGCTCTCTTCCAATCTCTTGGACCAGACTTCGTGAAACCCTAACCAATTTGTTTATTGTTTCTATCATATGCACAGGGATTCTTATGGTCCTGGCCTGGTCTGCTATTGCCCGTGTTATAGCCTGTCGAATCCACCATGTGGCGTAGGTAGAGAACTTGTAGCCTCTGCGGTATTCGAATTTATCAACTGCTTTCATCAGGCCCATGTTTCCTTCCTGAATAAGGTCAAGAAACTGGAGTCCGCGGTTGCTGTATTTTTTTGCAATTGACACAACAAGTCTCAAATTTGCAGCCACAAGTTCCTTTTTAGCTTGATCGCTGATTTTTTTCCCAGTTGTGATTGCACGAATTGTTTTTCGCAAAGCTTGGGGGTTCAGGCCAATTTCTTTCTGATAAGAGCGCAGGCTCTTGTTGATTTCTTTGATTTTTGCCTTTAGTTCTTCTTGTGTTTTTTTGTTTCTTGTCTGGGAAATGGATAAATTCAATTCTTCCCTTATTTCCTCTAATTCATTGATGACTTTAAGCTTTTCCCGGAGATTTTCGATAATACGCTCAACATGATTTGAACGGATATTAAGATCCCGTATCAGGCGGCTCATTTGGACAATAAGGCGGCCTCGGGAGATAACGAATTTTTTCGTATTAGGAATATTTTCTAATTTGGTGCTAAGTTCTTTTATCTTTTTTATTTTTGAAAGTATTTTTTTCTTCTTTTCTTCTAATTTTCCTTCTGAAATCTCATCTTCGCTAATTTCAAACATTTCCTGTATGATTTCTGGGTATTCAAATATTTTCTCTTCTAAAGCTAAAACTTCATTTAAGATTAACCTTGTTTTCGAAAGTGCCTTTATGATTGCCTTTTGGCCTCTTTCTATCTCTTTTGCAATAGTAATCTCTCCCTCTCTTGTCAGGAGAGAGATATTGCCCATTTCACGTAAATATAGTTTGACTGGGTCTGTTGTTCGTTCTAAGCCCTCAAAGGAAACAAGGGCACTTTTTCGCCTTTTAGGAATGATTTCTCTATGTTTATCAACTATTTTTATTCCATAATCATCCATCGAGTTGATGAAATGATTAAAATCCTCTTCTGAATCAAGTTCATCATGAAACGTTTTGTCGATTTCTTTAAAAAAAAGATAGCCGCGTTTCCTGCCTTTTGAAATCAGCTGATGAATTTCATCATCTTTGTGGTATTTGTTGTCGTCTGAAGTCAATTTTAACACCTCTCTTAATTCGTATTATACCATTTATATATACGTAATTTTTAAAAATCTCGTTGCGATAAAATTGATTGTTGCCTTTTTAGTTCTTGTAATTGTTTCATTAAATTTGGAAGCTGATCGATTTTACCGTTTTTCTCCATTGTTGTGATTTGTGCTTTTAATGCTTTTGACTGTTTTTCAAAAGAAAATTCCCTCAGTGCAGCAATACAATATCTGGCTTCTTTTAAGGATGGCGGGGAGCCTTTTTCCATTAAAATTTTAGATAAACAACTAAACAAAGTTGGGTCAATTTTTTTTCGAAATTCATTGAAATTTGGAGGTTTTTTTAACTTGAAAAATTCTTTAAAAGCCTGGAAAACAGGTTCGCTTTTTAGCCCTTTGTAATCATCATCGTTTATATCTTCGACTATACCCGTTGCAATAAGACTATCTTCAAAAATAATCTGAAGTAGTCGCTTTTCGGCTGGCAGGAAATACTCTTTTTCAGAATATGGTTTTTGTGATGATTTTTTTTGTATTATCGACCGCATAAAAGTTTCATCGATGGAAAGATATTCGCTTGCTTGCTTAAGATATTCGTTGCGTACTACTGGATCTGGAATTTTTTCAATCTCGCTTGCAATGCTCTGGATGACTTTCGCTTTTTCTTCTGGCACATCCATTCGTCCTTCTTTCAATTTTTCATCTATAAGAAATTTCATGCCAGGGACACTTTCTGAAATAAGGCTATTAAAACGGTCGGGTCCATGTTTTTTGATAAAACTATCTGGGTCGAAACCTTTGGGCAGGATGATTGCTTTCACCTGGACACCTTTTTCGAGGCATATAGAAATTGCCCGGGATGCTGCTTTTTCCCCTGATGCATCCCTGTCATAGCTGACAATTATTTTTGAAGCGAAACGCCGGGCAAGACTTGCCTGATCAGAAGTAAGACTTGTTCCCAAGGATGCAGCGACATTGGTCACTCCTGCTTGAAACAGAGAGAGAAAGTCTGTATATCCTTCCACAAGAATCATTTCTCCTTTTTCCCGGATTGAGTCCTTGCAAAAATTGAGGCCATAGAGCAGTTTTCCTTTAGTGAAAATGGGAGTGTCAGGAGAATTTAAATATTTTGGGTCATCATCGTAGATTGTTCGTCCACCAAAGGCAACGACTTTTCCTGTTAACGTAAATATAGGAAAAATCACCCGGCCTCTAAAACGGTCATAATAACCATCTCCCTTTGTCCTTTGGATGACTAAACCTGCTTTTTCAAGGAGCTTGAGGTCTGTGTTTTTTTCTTTGAAAAAAGACAGAAGCGAATCCCAAGAGTTCGATGCATAGCCGATCTTAAGCTTTTGAATGACTTCATTAGATATTCCTCTTTTTAGAAGATAGCCAAGTGCGTTTTTGCCCTCTTGGGTATTGAACAGATTTTTCCTGAAAAAACCAAGGGCCTCTTCGTTTATCTTGTAGAGCTTTTCTTCTAATTTTAAAAGAGCAGGAGATAATTTCTTCTTTTGAGGAAGAGTCAGGTTGTATTTTTGGGCAAGGTAGCTCAAAGCTTCAGGGAAACTGAGATTTTCTTTTTCCATAACAAGAGTGAAAATGTCGCCTCCTGCACCGCAGCCAAAGCAATGAAAAAGCTGCTTGTCTTCGTCTACAGTAAAGGATGGGTCCTTCTCAGAATGAAACGGGCATAATCCGACGTATTTCTGCCCGCGCTTTTTTAGAGTAGTATACTGAGAAGCAATATCGATAATGTTTGCAACTTGCCTAATCTCGTCGATTATTTCCATGGTTAATACTCAATGAAATAAAATGTTATCTTATAAAATATAGGAGCGAGATGATGAATTGTCAAGATAATAAGTTATTTAAAATAAATTTGTTATAGGTGTTTTTACCCTCTCTCAAAGGATTTTTTTAAAGCCCGAAAATTCCTTGATTCTGTTTAATTTTTAACACATAAATTCTTTCTGTGATCTTGGATGACAAGGACATTATTTACGATCTTAGAAGAAAAGCGAAATCAATCAAAGAATTAGTCTAAATGGTTGATTAAGCTTGCAATATATCCTGCACCGAATCCATTGTCAATATTAACCACAGAAACACCGCCTGGACAGGAATTAAGCATGGCCAAAAGGGCAGTAACACCTTTTAAGCTTACTCCATAGCCAATGCTTGTTGGAACAGCGATAATAGGGACGTTTGTGATTCCTGCAACTACGCTTGGCAAGGCGCCTTCCATTCCTGCGATAACGATTAACACTCGAGCTTTTTTTATCTTTTCATATTCTCCAAATAACCTATGAAGCCCTGCAACACCGACATCATAGATTTTTTCCAATTTATTTCCCATTATTTCACAAGTGACGGCAGCTTCTTCAGCAACCGGAATATCCGAAGTCCCTGCAGTCAGAATAATAATTTCCCCTTTTCCTTGGGGAGCTTTATGCTGTTTTAGATAAGCCACTTTTGCTAAAGTATTGTAGCAAATTTCTGGTATTTCTTGTTTGATGTTTTTGTACATCTGTGTTTCGACTTTTGTTATCAGAAGGTTACTTCCCTTTCTTAGAATTTCTTGAGAAATTTTAATGATTTGTTCTTTAGTTTTCCCCTGGCCATATATTACTTCGGGGAATCCCCGCCGTAGTTCCCGGTGATGATCAATTTTTGCAAACAATAAGTCCTGGTAAGGATAATCCTTTAAACGCTTCAAAGCTTCATCTGGGGATAACTTTCTTGTATAGACCTTTTGAAGCAAATCTTCAAGTTGGGATTTCACAAAAAGATATTATCAAATATTTTATGCGAAATCAAAATATCTGGGGAAATTTTCCTTATTTTAAATAAATCTATTTTTTTAAAATTAATGGTTTTTTGGATTTTGGAAAAAAACATAAATGTATTTGACAATATATTATAGATTTACGATATACTAACCTAAAAGACCCAATTCATGAAAAAATTGCGGACTATTCAAAAAGAAGTAGTGCTTTCTGGAGTTGGAATCCATTCTGGCGCAAAAGTCGACCTTCATTTGAAGCCTTCTGATTCTGGAAGAGTCGTTTTCTTGCGGACCGACTTGAATGGTTTGGAATTCCATATGGATCCATGCAATGTTGAAGTGAAAAACAGTACTATTTTGAAAGGAAAAGGGCAGAAGATTCAAACCATCGAGCATTTAATGGCCTCGCTTTATATTTTTGGGATAGATAGCTTGCTGATTTCTTTAAATGCTATTGAAATCCCTATCTTGGATGGAAGTGCTCTGCCCTTTGTGGATGCCCTCTTTGATGCAGGATTCGAAGAACTTTCTGAAGAAAAGAAGACAATACGAATCCGTAAGCCATTCGTTGTTGAGGATAAAAATGGTGCGGTCTATGTTGAGCCAGATAAAAATTTAAGAATAACTTATTTCATAGATTATCCACATCCACTTATTCAGAAACAAAATTTAAGTGTTTTGGTGACAAAGAAACATTTTGTCCAGGAAATTGCCCCGGCTCGAACTTTTGGCTTTTTAAAGGATGTTATAGCTTTAAGAGCACAAGGACTGGCTCTTGGGGGGTCACTAAAGAATGCAATTGTTCTTGATGATACTGGAATAATTAATGGGCCATTGAGGTTTCCGGATGAATTTGTCCGTCACAAAATTCTTGATTTTGTTGGAGACTTATCGATTATGGGGTTTCCTATAATCGGTCACTTCCGGGCAGAAAGAGCTGGCCATCCTCTTCACATAAAAACTGTCCGCTTTCTTTTAGAACACCCAAAGTACTGGGAGTTTGTAAGTGAAATTGAGTCACCGTATGATTGAAAAATATTTTCTTAAAGCATAATTTTTCCAATGTTTTCATGAAATTATCTGTTTTATGCTCTTTTATGCACTAAATTCTGAAGATTCCAAGATAGATATTATTCTTGTCAAAACCATTGTTCTGATGTAGAATGATTAAAATTGTGATTGAACTTATTAGAAGGGAGGTCAAGAGTGGCTGAAGAAAAAGAGAAAATCAAAAAGAATCAATATGAAAAGGCATTAGAATCTTATAGCCGAGCCATCAAGGCTTTCCGAAAAATGGATTATGAGAAATCCTCTGAGTTGCTGAATTCTTTTATAAAAACATATGATTCAGAAAAGGAACTTGTGAACCGAGCGAAGATTTACCTTGCTATATGCCAGGAGCGGATGAAAAAGGAAGTTATCCCATTAAAAACATTTGATGATTATTATCAATATGGGGTTTACAAAATTAACCAAGGGGATTATGAAGAAGCCGTGGAACTTTTAAAAAAAGCGTTAGAGATTAATCCAAACGAAGGAAAAGCATTCTACTTATTGGCTGATGCTTACTGTTTGATGGGGAAAACAGAGGAATGTTTGGATAATCTAAAGAAGGCGATTCGTATAGACAAGTTTTTTGCCATACTGGCTCAAAATGAGCGGGATTTTGAGTCTATAACGAATGACAAGAAATTTAAACTGATAGTAAGGATGGCATGAGCCAAGAATTTGTCGCACTTATTTTGGCTGCTGGCAAGGCAACCAGATTTAAATCAAAAAAAAACAAGGTTCTTCATTTACTTTTAGGGAAACCTATGATTCAACAGGTGTTGGATTGTGTCTTTAAGTTAGGCCCCAAAAAAGTATACATAGTTGTCGGACACCAAAGGGATATTATCGAAAAACAATCTTTTGCCAAGGATATTACCTTTGTAACCCAGGAAGAACAATTGGGGACAGCCCATGCAGTGCTTGCAGCTAAAGAAGCCCTAAAACAGGCAGAAGCAGATAATGTATTTATAATGAACGGAGATTTGCCAATAATAAGGCCTGAAACACTAAAACCGCTGTTAGATATTCATAAAAAAGAAAGGAATGCGTTGACATTTTTAACAGCAGACATGGATGACCCTTCAGGTTTTGGACGAATCATTCGAGACGACAAAGGCAGAATTAAGGTTGTGGAAGAGAAGGAATTAACGCCTTCCCAGAAAGCTATCAAAGAGGCCAATGTTGGGATTTATGTTTTTAAGATCAATGAACTTCTTCAGGCCCTTCCCAAGATTTCCAATAAAAACAAAAAAGGCGAGTATTATCTGACGGATATTATAGAAATTTTATCTTTCCAAGGTAAAAAAGTCAGGTCTTGTAAAACTCCTTATGGAAAAGAGATTGTCGGCATCAATGATAGATTTGAGCTTGCGCAAGCTGTCGATATTCTTCGAAAACGCAAGATTAAATCTCTTGCTGAAGAGGGTGTTACTATCTATGATATATCATCGACGTGGATTGACCTTGATGTGAAGATAGGCCGGGATACAGTTATTTATTCATCGGTGGTTATAGAAGGAGAGACTGTTATTGGGAGCAACTGTCAGATTGGTCCTTTTGTCCATATCATTAGTTCAAAAATTGGAAACAATGTACGAGTCTTGACATCTTCAATGATTGAAGAAAGTACAGTTGAGGACGAGGTTCAGATTGGGCCTTTTACACACATGAGGCCTAAAACAATTCTACGTCAGGGTTCAAAAGTTGGGAATTTCGTTGAGATGAAAAACACAGTATTTGGCAGGAAATCCAAAGCGGGTCACGTTTCCTATTTAGGAGACAGTGAAATTGGAGATATGGTTAATATAGGGGCAGGGACTATTACGTGTAATTATGACGGAGTGAAAAAACATAAAACACTGATTGAGAATGGAGTTTTTGTAGGCTCAGGAACAGAGCTTGTAGCGCCAGTTAAAGTTGGGAAAGATGCTTATATAGGTGCAGGGTCGACAATCACCAAAGATGTTTCTCCTGAAGCCCTTGCTCTGGCTCGCTCGCGTCAAACTGAAAAGCCGGGCTGGGTGCGTCGAAAAAGAAAAAAATAATCTACCATTTCACCTTAATCATCATCCTTGCTTGCCGAGGTTGCTGCCTTCCCCAAACCTGGCCAAAAATAGGGATGTCTTCTTTAACATAAGAAATAGATTTTTGGCTGTTGAAAAGGTTGAAAATATCGAAGCGCAAAATGAGTGAAAGGTCTTTTGGGAAAGAGAATGCTTGGAGCTTAAATTCTTTTTCTGCTCCAATGTCCAGATAATAGTGTGAGGGTGTTTTTCTTGAACCTCTTCCTTCAGGGAAAGAATAATATCCTCCAAAAAAAGGCACATAACCAAGTTTTTCCCAGTAATATCCTGATATCCATTCAAAGAGTGCAGAAAAGGCAAGTCCATATGGTCCTAAAACAAAAGTGTTGATTTTGATGTTGTGATCAACTGAATAGGGAAGTTTACCGTACCAACCTTCATCTCCGATTCCTCGCCCGCCTAACCCGCCAAGAGCCCAATCAACATAGTTTTTGTAGTCTTTGAGTTCAGGAAGGTCAGGAATATATATGTGGTTTCCAAAAAGTCCAAGAAAATTTGTGCTGCCTTCCTCCTGAGACCAGGATCCAGTTTCTGTCTGTCCAGGATTAGTTCCTTTGGCTGAGGAAAAGCAGTATGAGGCGTTAAGAAAGAATCGAGAGCCAATTTTCCCTGTAAGTTCGAATTCAATCCCTTTATAATCTCTCCTTTTGAGCTCGAAATTATCATATAGAAATTTATAGCCGGTTACTGGGTCAAAAACAGCCAATACTTCGAGCAAGTCTTTTGCATGCGAACGGACATAACGTGCTGCAATAGACCAGTTGAGCCCTAATTTACGGTCGAACCCAATAAGATAACGGGTAAGAAAGTTAGGACTCAGTCCTTCAGCTACTTCGAATGGCTGTAATTTTTGCTCGTTCTCAAAACGCCAGTTTGAAGCATCATGAATAGCGTCTTCGGAAGGATTTGCTTGACCTTGCCACCGATAAGTACGGAATGTCAGCCCGGCTCCTGTATTAAAAAGTCCTAAAGGCATTGTTGTGATAACGTCTGAAAATCTTCCCCAGCCAAATTTTAAAATATTCTCTCCATTTCCTGTTAAATCTACAGAGAGAGAAAAACGTGGAGATAAGAAGTCATTAAAATTCCAGGACCACAGCTTTTTGTTTTTGTTGTCAAGGCAGAGTTGGGTTTGGCTGCGGATTCCCAGCATTATGGAAACACGACCCCATGAGACTTTATCTTTAAAGAAAAACCCCATGCCCCGGGCAGAATTGATGAAATTAAAATCACCGTATTCATAAAAAATTGTTGGAGTCCCTGTTCCTCCTTTCCATGTATCAAAGTAATACTTTGTTCCGCTGTCAAATCCGTTTTCTGGAAAAAGGTCTTCGCTTTTCCCAGTGAAATCAACAGCAAATTCTGAAGAGAAAGCATAGTATTCTAATCCAAGATTGAATTCATGGTGTCCGATGGTTTCTGTTTCAATGTATTTGGTGAGCTTGAGATTGAAATCCAATCTTTTTTGATTGTCTGTGACATTCCCATAAGAGTTGTGGATGCTCCTGGCTAAATCTTCGATATAATATTGAGCAGGCCCCAAATCTTTACTCAAAGGTTCAATCAGGGAATCTCTTCTGACTTGGCCAAAACCCGCCTCAATGAAGGTAGAAGCATTAAGGATTCCTTTATAGTTGATTCTGAATATGAAATCTGTGAAATGTTTATCCTCGAATAGTTCGGAGATTCCAATCCCTCCTTTTTGCCATAAAGACTTATGAAGAATAGTTGTTGCTGAAATGTTATGCATATCTGTAATGGCATAGCTTAGCTTTGTGAAAAAATTGTTGCTTCGTGTAGATTTTTCTCCACTGGGAATGAAAAAGTAATCAACTGTGCTATCCCGCGTCTCTTCTCTGTCGAGAAAGAGGTTGTCAGAAAGGAAAAACCACAATTTATCCTTTATCAAAGGGCCTCCAAGATTGATATACCAGTTGTAGTTTGAGAAATAATCAGGTTGGCTGGCAATTGCAAGCTGTTCTTGGTGTGCGGCCTGGAACATTTTATCTGTTAATAAGAGAGAAAATTCCCCGGAAATGTCATTGCTTCCTGCTTTTGTGACCATGTTAATTATTCCGCCATATGCAGGTCCAAATTCTGGGCTGAATGGGTCGGAGATAACTTGAATCTCATCGATGGAGTCGAAATTCAACTGCATCCCTGAATTTCTTAGCCTTACGCCACTGATAGATATCCCGTCAATAATCCAGTTGTTTCCTTCTTCCCCTTCGCCACGGAAACTCGGTTGCCCTTCAATAGCTGTTCCCTGTCGTGTGTTTATCCGAACTCCGGTCACTCCAGGGGTAAGCTTTATAGCATCTACAACAGTTCGATTTGCAGAAGGAAGCTTTTCGAGTTCTTCACGACCTAAATGAAAACTTGTATCAGAAGAAGTTTTGTCAATCATTGGGGAAGGAGCGCTCACGGTGATTTCTTCTTTTATTTCTGAGATTTCCATGACAACCATTAAGTCTGTGACTGTGCCCAGGCGGACAAGAACTTCTTTTTGAACAACAGGAGTGAATCCATTGAGATTAAAACTCAGAGTGTATGTTCCCACAGGTAGGAGTGGGAAATAAAAGTCTCCGTTTTTTAATGAATAAACTTTCCGGGCTCCTTGAAGACTGGGGCTTTTTAATGTTATCTCAACCCCATGAAGGCTTTCTCCAGTTTCAGTCATCACTTTTCCCTTGATTTCGCCTGTCTCTATGGCAAAACACAAGTGAAAGAGCAAGAGAAAAATGACAGAAGCAAAGAAAAGATGTTTGTATTTAATCATCATGTCTTAGGCAAAATCAGGCCAAAAATTTATTTTACCTGTTTTATAATTTCATAATAACAATTATCAGGGATTAAGATTTACCCTTTTTTGTTTTTTCTGGCTTTTCCCCGTAATTCTTGATGAATTCCTCAGTCTTGGCTTTTGCCTCTGTGTCTGTGAATTGTTTTGGTGGCGTTTTCATGAAATAGGAGGCTGGTGCGTAAAGGGCACCAGAGATGCCATGATTAAGAGCTAATTTACAGCATCGGATTGCATCGATTACGACTCCTGCAGAGTTTGGTGAGTCTTCAACAGACAAACGGCAATCCAGGTAAGTAGGGACATCGCCGAAATGGCGGCTTTCAATACGAAGGAAGCAGATTTTATTATCTTTTTGCCAGGGAACATAATCACTTGGTCCAACATGAATATTGTCAGAATCAATATTCAAACCTCTTGCTTTAATCTGAGAAGTCACAGCATTGGTTTTAGATATCTTTTTTGAGACGAGCCTTTCTCTTTCAAGCATATTCAGAAAATCTGTGTTTCCTCCTGTATTAAGCTGGTATGTTCTTTCTATAGGCATCCCTCTGTCCAGGTAAAGGTTGACGAGCGTCCGGTGAAGGATTGTTGCGCCAACTTGGGATTTTATGTCATCGCCAATAATCGGTAGATTCTTTTTTTCAAACCTCTGTTGCCAATATTTTTCACTTGCAATAAATACAGGGATACAATTGATGAAGGCACATCCTGCATCAAGAACTTGTTCAACATACCATTTTGTCGCCTCTTCGCTCCCAACAGGAAGATAATTGATAACAACATCTGCTTTAGTCTCTTTGAGTATTCCAGCAACATCGGATGTAGCACCAGGAGCTTTTTGAATGATTTGAGAGAGATACTTTCCAAGGCCGTCATGGGTCATCCCTCTTTCTACCTTAACATTTAAAAATGGGATATCTGAAAATTTTGTTGTGTTATTCGGTGGAATAAAGAGGGCTTCGCTTAGATCCTTGCCTACTTTGTTTTTATCGATGTCGAAAGCAGCCACAAATTCAATATCACGGATATGATACCCGCCGAGGTTTACATGCATTACTCCTGGAATAGAATCTGTTTCTTTTGCGTCTTTATAATATTGTACTCCTTGAACTAAAGAACTTGCACAGTTGCCTGCTCCAATTATAGCAACTCTAATCTTATCCATTTCAAGAAACCTCCTTTTTGAATTTAAGTTGCTTTTCAACTTTTCTTACATAGAAAATCCTTTGAAAAGCTGTTATATTTGAAAAAATCGCGATAATTACTAAGACCCCGATGATAAGAGGATCAAAAATATTAAAAAGTGCCCCTATAAATGCTCCGGTGAAAAGAAGGACCATTCTTTCTGCCCTCTGCATGAATCCTATTTTGCATTCAATGCCCAACCCTTCAGCTCTTGCACGAGTGTAACTAACCATGGTTGAACCGAGAAACGTGAAGAAGATAATCCAGAGGGCCCAATGTTTGTGAAAATGGATTGCAAGTCCCAGGTAAATGAAAAACTCTGAATACCGATCTAAAGAGGAATCAAAAATAGATCCAAATAAACTTTGATTATTTGCTTTTGCAGCAACCTTTCCATCGAGAATATCGAATAATCCGCAGAAAACAATCAGTATACTTGCCCAGAATGGATGGTTGATTGCAAATAGGATTCCTGCCACCAATCCAAACACAAGCGCCAAAAAAGTTATCATGTTTGGGGTAAAGTGAAGGTGCAGGAGAAAAGTTCCTAAAGGATTTAATGCATTTAGAACAGAGTAACGAAGTTTATTTGGGAATATCCTCATGTTTTCAGGGGATTTGCTGCTCATTTTGTTCTTTTCGAATGATTA
>JACUUK010000159.1 GCA_014859315.1 Candidatus Aminicenantota bacterium | reverse complement strand
TTTCTAAGTGATTGACCAGTATATCTCTTTATGATATTGCTAATATCAAATGTAAGAGAATGGAAAACCGAATCGATTCCAATATAATGTTGCTTGTAATAAAAAGAAAATTCCTATAGTGACACTGATGTTTAGGTATTGACATAAATATATCTCAGCGACGAGTACTGGGCGAGGAAGAGCGCGTGGTTTATTCTGATGGCGTTGCACATAGAGAAGGCACTGCGAGTTTTGCAATAAGAATAAAGGAGAAAAAATGAAGGGAGTAAAGGCAACTTTATTATTCTTTTTTTTAATGGGAATTGGCCATGCTTTAATGATGGCCATCAACCGTGTGGATGAAAGATATGGATTTGAAAATAGTTTTATGTTTTGGTCAGCTGTAATTCTTGCAATCTCTGGAGCCATTCTCATTTATATCACTCGATTCAATAAGACTAACACCTGGCAAAGTATGAATGGAGCCTTGGGCGGAGTGCTTTTATGGACAGGGGCAGTGGAATACGGATTGATATTTGGCTCTCGAAGATTAGGAATAACTTCCCTTCATGGAACAGCGCCGGAGTATAGACTAATGGAATTTACTTGGCCTTTTATCCTGGTGATTTTTTTCTATCTGCTTTTCCATGAGGATGTAAGATGTAATTTTATTGTATATCTGAGAAGAAAACTACCTTTGATGAAAGGTCCCACATCTGAGGGAAGAATCCGCAATTATGGCCCAAGAACTGCTTTTGAAATGATTCTTGTACTCTGGACTTTCTATGTTTTGTTACTTCTCGCTTATGATGAGAATATTTTTGGAGTCCATCATCCTGTCACCTATCTTATTTTTATCCTTTTCCTGGGATGCGGAATCTATCTCGTATATAAGCTTCTGAAAATAAAAGACATGGGTAAAGCAATTAGATATGCTATTCCAACGGCTGTAATTTTCTGGAACGGAGTTGAAATACTTGCTAAATGGAATATTTTTGAAGAACCCTGGATCGCTCTTAATTTACCCATAATGTCTTCCATTTTTGCTGCTTTCTTATTGACTTTTTATCTGATTTATAAAGAAAGAAAGAAGATGTTGCCAGATTGAAAAAAAAGGACAGAGTAGATTTTAGAAATCTCCATAAAACAAAAATTTTTTCTGGCGATGGAAAAATATATAAAAGGAGGAATTTCATGGCTAACCGTTTGACTTATGGTATGATTGTGGGACTTGTTGCAATATTTGCCTTTGTCCAGGCGGGGCAACTGGAACATTCTAAAATAAATTTTTGGAATGGTACCACTTTCCATCAACAAACCGTAGACACCAGCAAGTGTGACCAGGGCATAATAAGAGCAAAAACTTACGGTGAAGGAAACAAGTGGGAGGAATTTAAAATCAGGGAAATCCCGGATAAATTTTTAGAGTGGAACATTAAGGGTAGAACCGAAAATTTAAAAAAAATAAAAAAAAGAGAGTTTCCTTCCTTTGCGGGCCCGCACAACGCTATGGTTGCTACTCAAGGAATAAGGCGATTAGATACTCAATTTACAATTAACAATGCAGTAAAAGGCATGGGGTTTGTCCCTAAGAAGGATAAGATGAAGGAGACAATCAACTTCCTCAAATCCACAATTAATAAAGACACGCAAGAAAAGCTTGACATCCTTGCAAGTTTATACAACAAGGCAGATGAATTGTTTGATCGAACAAAACAGATATCCCTGGAACTTTATTCAAATCCTGAATTTGAAACACATACATTCCTAAACCAGATGTTCAATCCCAGGGCTGCTATTGTGTTCCTGGACATTCCCTGCTTTGAACTCAAAGTCATCTCACAATTGCTTCACCCCGAAGATCCTGAACTTTCGCAATATGAAAAAGATATGGTTGAATACGCAAATCTCATCCATAGCTATTTTCATGGCAAATTTGACAACATGTTTATTGCCACCATCTATCACATAATAGAAGTCTATGACAATTCTCCCGGGAAAAAAACCAGAGGTATAAGAATAGTGCCTGTAAAGCAGTGAAAAAAAGTTTAAGCCAAGCTCGAATTAAAAAACACATGAGTAGTCTATTGGGGTGAGGATGAACCCACTAAAAGATGAGATTGCACCGATAAAAGTCACCTGAAAAATCATCGCAGGCGATTATTGACAAAGGTGTAATATTGTTCATTTAATAACAAATATGTATAGAGGGTGAATTATATCCATAATGATTTAGCAAAAAATGCTGGGTGCTTGAAAATATTGGAAAAAAAATATAGAATCCAAAAAAGAGGGAAGGTAACTTTGAGGGAAAAAATGTTTTCTCAAAAAGAAATTAGCTATTCGAAGCGCCAAGTCATTAAAGGATTCACAATTATTGAAGTCCTGGTAGTAGTCGGTATCATAGGAATGTTAGCAATGACCATTTATCCGAGCATCAGGAATTCTATGGAGACAAGACGGGTAGAAAATGAGGCGCGGGACATTTTGGCAACGATGGAGAGAGCAAGATTTCAGGCAGTAAAAACCAAGTTAAACCACAGAGTGAGATTTTTTACAGAAAACAACAACTGGTATTACATCTTAGAGCGAGAAAACACTTCTGGACAATGGGCACAAATGCCAAGATTTATCCGAAAAATGATTTCCACGGACTTTGTTGTAAACTTGGATTTTCCTGACCAAATGGTTGTTTTTTCAGCATTGGGCTTTATAGCAAATTATGACTCACAAAAAAACAAAATCTCCTTACAGAGCTTAAAATTAAAGAGATATAATCAGCCAGACTTGAGAGATATCCGTGTATTTGCTGGTGGCTCAATAAGTTATAATAAATTAGAGAGTTAATAATGATATTAAAGAAAAAAATCCTTTCTGCTTCCCGGAAGAGTGGGTTTTCGTTAATTGAAGTTCTTGTTGGAGTGGCTTTGATAGGAATTGCCATGTTAGGATTGGCACAGCTTTTTGTTTACAGCGTCTTGAGCAATGCCAGGGCCGACGACATATCAAATGGTGTATTTCTTGCCCAGCAAGAGATTGATTTTCTGCGGAATTTGACAGGGCCAGAGATTTCTGCCTTAGCAGCCAGTTCTCTGGATGAGCAGCTTGACATTAATAATGATGGGACACTCGATTATAGAAGAATCACACAGCTTCAATCTTCAGGTCCTTATTGGGAAGTGAGAGTGCTTGTGTTTTCTGCCGAACAGATTGGAGTTGGAAAAGACATTCTTATTCAGGAACCCATCAAACATCATATAAAAGCAGACGTAAGCACTATTATTGGCAGGTAAGCAAATGCGCAAAAGAAAAAATTCTAAGTGCTTTTATGGAAGAAGGGGGTTTACACTCGTCGAACTTCTAATTGGCAGTACCATTATGGTTGTTGTTATATTAGCTACGTTGACTTTGTATATGAGGAGCAA
>JACUUK010000158.1 GCA_014859315.1 Candidatus Aminicenantota bacterium | reverse complement strand
CTTACCCATAACAGGAGCAAATTGACCATCAAATTTTCTTGTGATATAAGAAGTACATGTTTCAAAAAGCATGGATGGAGCAAGGAAGCATAAAATCATCCTAAGCCAGAAAAGAATGTGCATTTATATCTAATATTTACAATCTATGAGGAGGTATTATGAATATTTTCCGCAATTTATTTTGGTATAAGGGATTATTTGTATTTTTAATCATATGTGCCATTGCAAGCGTGTTAGCAGTAAGTTCTCCTCTTATGGCAAAGGCGAAAAAAAAGATAGAAAAGATAGAATCGACTGATCCAGCACTTCGTTTGAAATGGTTTGACCAGCATGTTGCTATGAAAGAGGCATCCATTTTTAAGGATTTAAAATGGCGGTTTATTGGGCCGGATATTATTAGCGGAAGATGTACTGATGTTGATGTTCCAAAAGGAAGTAAACATACAATTTATGTAGGTGCAGCTACTGGAGGCTTATGGAAAACAGTGAATTCAGGAATAACCTGGGAGCCAATTATGGATGATGTCCCATCCATATCCATAGGTGATATTGCTGTTGCACCATCAAATCCGAATATCGTGTGGGTTGGAACCGGTGAAGCAAATATTTTTAGGGCGTCAGTAGCTGGAACTGGTGTGTATAAATCCACGGATGCTGGAAACACATGGCAGCATATGGGGCTTGCAGGAACACATACTATTGCAAGAATCGTCATCCATTCAAATAATCCGGATATTGTATATGTTGCTGCTCCAGGACATGAATGGACATATAATGAGGAACGTGGTGTGTTCAAAACAACAGATGGCGGGAATACATGGAAAAAGGTGTTCTATATAAATGATAAAATCGGGGCGGTTGATCTGGTAATGGATCCCTCTGACAATAACACCCTTTATGTGACAATGTGGAACCGGATTCGCAGGCGTTGGAGTGACCCAATGCCTGGGCCAGGAGATGGGGTTTTTAAAACAACAGATGGCGGCAATACCTGGGTAGCGAAAAACAAAGGCCTTCCTGATTTAAAACTTACAGGAAGGATTGGAATCGATATTGCAAGGAGCAATCCCAGTGTCCTTTATGCATTTGTGGATAACCATAATCCAGGAAGGATGCCCGAAAAAGGAGAACGAGACCCCTATGGAAGGTTATGGAAAGCAAGGATCATGAAAGGCGCTGAGGTCTACAGGTCTGATGATAAGGCAGAGACATGGCGCAAGGTAAGTCCTGACAACCGAATGATGGAAGGATTTTGCGGTACTTATGGCTGGGTTTTTGGACAGCTCCGCGTAGATCCCAATGATGAAAATACGGTTTACATCATGGGTCTGGCTCTCGCCAAATCAACTGATGGAGGAAAAAGCTTCACGAGACTATGGTTTCCTGGCCTTCATGGCGATCACCACGGTCTGTGGATAGATCCTGAAGATTCTAACTACCTAATAAATGTCAATGATGGAGGAATAAATATTTCTTATGACGGTGGTAAAACATGGAGGGATTTTCATAGAAACCTTCCGGTTGTGCAGTTTTATAATGTGGCTTATGACATGGAAAAGCCGTTTAACGTTTACGGTTCTGTTCAGGATCATGGTACCTATAAAGGAAATGTTGCACATAATCTTCCATGGAGGGAAAGACCCCGTGGGTTTACAACCCGATGGGAAAGTGTTCCTGGAGGGGAAGGGACACATCTTGCGATTGATCCAACAGACTCAAACACCATTTATTCTTCAACTTTTTATGGAAGACTCCAGCGGTCTGAATTTAAAAATAACAGATGGGAAAGTGTTAGCATCTTGCCAAAGGCCGGCGAAGAAGAGCCTCCACTTAGAGGTCAATGGCTTGCCCCCACAATAATTTCTCCGCACAATCCGTGGGTCATTTATCACGGAATGCAGTACCTTTTCAGGTCTATGAACAGAGGAGATGTGTGGGAGAGAATAAGCTCTGATTTGAGTTATAATAACCCTGAACAACAGGGAATACTCCCTTTTGCTATTCCTTATGCATGCTTGACTGCAGTTTCAGAATCGCCGTTTAAATCTGGCCTTATCTATGTTGGAACAGATGATGGTAGAGTGCATGTTACAAGAAATGGTGGAGGTTCCTGGGTGGAGATTACAAAAGGACTTCCCTACAATAAGCACGTTTCAAGAATTGTTGCTTCTAAATATGATGAGGGAACAGTCTATCTGACTCTGAATGGACGAAGGGACGATGATTTTGCAGATTATATCTATAAGTCTACCGATTTAGGAAAGACCTGGGTGGACATCTCTGGAAACATCCCTGGGGGTCCAGTGAACGTAATCAGAGAAGACCCGAAAAATAAAGATATTCTATATGTAGGAACTGATTTAGGTGTGTATGTAACGTTAAATGGGGGCAAGGAATGGCATGTGCTGGCAAATGGATTGCCAACTTGTTTTGTCTGGGACTTGATTATACATCCACGAGATAACACTCTCGTAATAGCCACAAATGGACGTGGAATGTATGTCATTGACGATGTCTCCCCGATACAAGATTACAAGAAAAAAGAATAAAAAAAGCTAATTTCATCCCCAAATTGAGCAGTTGATTTTATTGGCGAATTTTTTTATAAAAGGGGCAGTGTTATGAAAAATGATTGAAATTAGCTTTTTAGGAACTGGAGGAGCTGTTGCTACAAAGGAACGTGACAACGCTTCCTTCATTATTCGCCAGGATAAAATTCTTATTTTGGTTGACTGCCCAGGAAGTGTAATCCAGAAAATAAAGAAATTGGATTTTGACCCAAGAGAAATTCAATCGATTTTTATAACTCATATCCACCCTGATCATATATATGGCCTTCCTTCCTTTATTCACAGTCTAATGCTTGATGACTGCATAGTCGATCTTTACGGCTCCCAGGAAAGCATTCAGTTTTGCATGGAACTGCTTGACCTGTTCCACCTGAGGGAAGAAAGGATAAAGTGCAGAATAAATTTTGTTCTTATGGAAGCGGGAAAAAAGATTCAGGTCAGGCCTTCTCTAAAGTGCCTTCCTCTTAAAGTCCCTCATCATTCTTCTTCTTTGGCATTTAAATTTTACTTTGAGGGTGAAAAGAAAGAAATTGCCTATTCTGGAGATACGCCACTTTATTCTCCTTTTTTTAAAGAAATACAAGAATCAGATTGTCTCATTCATGATTGCAGTTGCCCTTCTCGCTTTTTCGAGAAATATCCAGTGCTTTATTCAATGCATACACATTCCATGGAATTAGGGCAAGCTTCTAAAGATTTTGGCATAAAGCGTCTTATTCCATATCATTTTTTTGGAGAATTAGATTTTTCCCTTGATGAAATAGAAAAAGAGTTAAGAGAAAGCTATAAAAAAAATCTGATTATTCCGAAAGATTTTTCAAGAATAATCATTGA
>JACUUK010000157.1 GCA_014859315.1 Candidatus Aminicenantota bacterium | reverse complement strand
GTGAAGAGTGAGTAGTTGCCTCTGTTATTGCGAGGAGCGTAGCGACGTGGCAATCCCGTAAGATAGATAGAAAATATTGATAAACTCAAACGCATTTTTAGGAGAAAATAAAATGGCAAAGAAGCTTTATCGTTCAAAGGAACAAAAAATTATAGGGGGAGTCTGTGCAGGGCTTGGAAATTACTTAGATGCCGATATTTCGCTTGTCAGGCTTATTTTTGTTGGCCTGGCATTGCTTACAGCTTTATTCCCGATGGTGATTTTTTATATCATCGCCTGGATAATCATCCCTGTAGAAGAACTGCCAGAGAAGAGTAAATAGGGAATTATTATTTTGTTTGGTTCCTATCCAAATTGTGTGGGTAAGACATATGTCGAGAATCAAAAAAAATATTCTGGGATGGATAAAGCGACCTTTAAAGATTGACTTATCTCCTTTTATCCGTTATTTTTAAGCTGTTTTTATATTGCATATTTTTGTTTGTCATATAAAAAATAACAGCCGAGCGGAAAAATGCCTGATAAGAAAGACATCCCTTTTAAGCATATTGCTATAGAAGGTGTGATAAAATCCGGGAAAACGAAGCTATCTAGTATCTTGGCACAAAATATTGGAGGCCGTGTTATTTTTGACAGGACTGAGAATCCATATATTAAGGATTTTTATAATGAAAAAGAAGGCGCTGCTTTTCTGGCACAACTTGTTTTTCTTGTAAACAGGTATCATCAACAGGCGGCCTTATTGCAGCGGGGTTTATTTGAAGAACGCATCGTCTGTGACTATCTGTTTGAAAAAGATAAGATATATGCATATCAAACACTCACTGATGATGAGCTAATCGTATACGAGAAA
Organism: Candidatus Aminicenantota bacterium; assembly: GCA_014859315.1. Lineage (GTDB taxonomy): Bacteria > Acidobacteriota > Aminicenantia > Aminicenantales > Aminicenantaceae > Kmv29. Next base: position 2,556 of record JACUUK010000157.1, on the reverse strand, counting down.
ATTTTCAGCGTCTTTTCAGAAAGAGTCGTAAAGCCAGATTTAGTTATTTATATTCAGATTTCGCTTCCAACGCTGTTAAAAAGGATTGCAAAGGAAGGAAATGATTTGGAAAAAAATATTTCCGAAAAATATCTTGAAGATCTCCTTGAAGCATTCGACTATTTTTTCTTTAACTACCGGACAGCACCGCTTCTTGTTGTGAAGGCCGATGATTTAGATTTTACCAGGGAAGAAAACATCAAGGACCTTATTGATAAAATTAAACAGATGAAGAAAAGCACTTTATATTATGTGCCTTTGAGTGAATCTAATAAGAATCCAGAGAAAGGCAAGTGACAATTATAACGAATATTTCACAAATGTCTTTTTATAGATTAGAATATTAGACTTTACCTCAATCCCGATATTTTATTTAAGGCGGGATGGGGAGAAAGGATTTAACATGTCAAACGAAAAAATCCAAAAAGTGACAATCCCTCAACTTAAATTAAAAAAAGAAAGTGGAGAGAAAATCACAGCTCTAACTGCCTATGATTTTCCCACTGCAAAGATTCTGGATGCTGCAGGCATCGATATTATTCTGGTTGGGGATTCTTTAGGAATGGTAGTTCTGGGATATGAGACAACAATCCCTGTAACCATGGAGGAAATGCTTCATCATACAAAGGCGGTAGTGCGGGGAGTCAAAAGGGCTCTGGTTGTAGCAGATATGCCATATTTATCTTTCCATTTATCCCAGGAGGAATCAATCTTTAATGCGGCTCGATTTCTAAAAGAAGCAGGAGCAGGCGCTGTTAAAATTGAAGGTGCATCAAAAAAAAGGCTTGCGCTAATAGAAGCTCTTGTAGATGCAGAGATTCCTGTGATGGGCCATGTAGGGCTAACGCCCCAATCGATCTGTCATCTTGGACAATTCAGGGTAATTGGGAAGCATATTGAAGAGGCAAAAAAAATCGTGAATAATGCTCTTAATATTGAAAAAGCAGGGGCATTTTCAGTTGTATTGGAATCAATCCCACTTGAGCTTGCCCGTACAATTACCGAAAAACTTGCTGTCCCGAGTATTGGCATTGGAGCAGGGCCTTTTTGTGACGGCCAGATTCTTGTATTTCATGACTTAGCAGGATTTTCTAATGGATATTTGCCAAAATTTGTTAAGAAATATGCCGACCTCCATGAATCATTGAATAAGGCAGTTGAAAACTATATGGAAGATGTAAAAAACGGGAAGTTCCCTGATGATTCCCATTCCTACCATCTCAAATCAAAAATATCCCTGGATGAATTAGGTTTAAAAAAGTGAAAAGATAACGAACGATGGAACAGTTAACAAAAATAAGCGAAATTAGAAAAGCTCTCGAAAAAGTTAGAAGACAAGGGAAAACAATAGGCTTTGTCCCGACTATGGGTTATCTACATGAAGGGCATTTGAGTCTGGTGAGGGAGTCATTGAAAAAAGCGGATTACACGGTTGTAAGCATATTCGTGAATCCCACCCAATTTGGTCCTGAGGAAGATTTTAACAGGTATCCAAGAGATTTAAGCCGAGATGCACAAATTTTAGAGAAAGAAGGAGTTGACATTTTGTTTGTTCCACAGACAATAGAGATGTATCCAGAAGGATATAAGACGTTTGTAGAAGTTAAGGATTTGCAAAATCTATTATGCGGAAAATCAAGGCCCGGGCATTTCAGGGGTGTTTGCACGGTTGTCTTGAAGCTTTTTAATATCATTCAGCCAAACATGTGTTTTTTTGGGCAAAAAGATGCTCAGCAGGCAGTAATCATGAAAAAAATGGTCCACGACTTAAATTTGGATATCAGTGTTGAGGTTTTACCGATTATCCGCGAACACGATGGGATTGCTATGAGTTCTCGTAATTCGTATTTGAACCCAGAACAAAGAAAAGCTGCTCTTATTTTATACAAGAGTCTAAAAGAAGCAGAGGAAATGATTGTAGAAGGGGAGAGGAGTGCTGGCAATATTATTGAGAGAATGTGCAAAATTATAAATTCCGAGCCAAAAGCCCGTATAGATTACGTGGAAATCGTAGATTTAAAGAACCTAAATCCTGTAATAGCGATAAAAAATGAAGTCTTGATTGCATTAGCTGTTTTTATAGGCAGTGTTAGACTCATCGATAATATCATTGTTAATATAAAGGAGTGACAAATGAAAAGAGTAATGTTGAAGTCAAAAATCCATAAAGCTACTGTTACTGGTACGAACAAGGACTATGAAGGGAGTCTTTCCCTGGATGAAAATCTGATGGAAGCAGCAGAGATGGTTGCTTTTGAACAGGTGCATGTTTATAACATAACAAATGGGGAAAGATTTGTGACTTACTTGATAAAGGCAAAAAAAGGTTCTGGTGAAGTAGAGGTAAATGGAGCTGCAGCCCATAAGGCAGCAAAAGGAGATAAGATAATCATTGCAACCTATGCTGGAGTAGAAGATGAAGAAATAGATTATTTTCTTCCAAAGATTTTAATTATGGATGAAGACAACAAGATTAAAGAAATCAAATAGATAAATCCTTATTGTGTCCCCAATTAT
>JACUUK010000156.1 GCA_014859315.1 Candidatus Aminicenantota bacterium | reverse complement strand
TGTGGATACAACCGCAAGTATGCGATCTGGAAGCTGAATGGATTGCGCAATAAGGATAAAGTGAAAGTGCCGAGTAAGCGCAGGCGGGCAAGGAAATATGGGCATGAGGTTTTAACGATAGTGGAGGAGGTATGGAAGAGATCCGGATATCCCTGGTCGGTCAGGCTCAAAGAGATACTGAGGCTCTGGTTTCCTTGGGTAAAACGGCATTATCACATTACCTCTGAGGTGGAGGATAAGCTATTTGATATAAGTGCCTCCACCATGGACCGGCATCTCAAGCCGCTCAAAAACAAGCTCAAACGCCGCATTTATGGACGGACAAAACCGGGGACCTTGCTGAGGCATAAGATTCCTGTCAAGACCGATCATTGGGACGTCGAGCAGCCTGGCTATCTCGAAGTTGATCTTGTCTCTCACAGCGGAGAATCAGGTTATGGGGAGTTCATGCATTCGCTTAATTTTACCGATATCTTCTCCCAGTGGGTGGAAACCCAGGCCGTGATGGGCAAAGGGCGAGAGGGCATCCTAGAAGCTTTCGGCAAGATATCCCGGAGGTTGCCATTTAGGATTTTGGGCATCGATTCGGATAACGGTTCAGAATTTATCAATCACCATCTCTGGAATTACTGCGAAGAGAGAGGGATACAATTTACTCGCTCTCGCCCCTATAAAAAGGATGATAATGCTCATATTGAACAAAAAAACTGGACCCATGTGCGCAAGCTCATGGGGTGGGACCGGTATGATTCTCCTCAAGCTCTTGAAGCCATGAATTCACTCTATGAGAATGAACTCCCACTTTATATGAATCTGTTTCAGCCCTCAGTTAAGCTTCTCAGGATTGAGCGCAAGGGATCAAGAAAGAATCGGCTCTATAGCCAGCCTCTCACCCCTCTGGACCGACTCCTGGCCAGTGAACATATCGATCAAAGTCGAAAAGAGGAACTTATAGCCCTGAGGGAGAGGCTCGATCCTTTTGAGCTTTCGGAGAGGGTCGATCGAAAACTGCAGCAGATCTGGGAGAAAGCCCATTATCGGTATAAACCTCCCAAGACAAAGATAGAGGACAGAAAGGAGCAACAAGAACTCTCTCCAGAAGAGAAAGAAACCCTAGAGGACATTGCCGGTGTTTTAGGGATCACGGTCTATGTCAGAACGCATAAAGAAGGAAAGCTTGTAGCCATAAACCATGGTTAGATTTTTAAATGACAAGATGATAGAGCTAGGGTTAGATTTTTAAATGACTTGACAGGCCTTTTACCCCGTCATTCAGGACTACGTCAAAGTCGATGTTTAGCTGAAGAGGTACGGGATTCACTTCATATCAGCAGAGTGCATCCGGACACAAATCTGCATTACAATTTAAAATGAGAGGCCGATACGAGCCAAAAAACAGGGAGAAATCTTCCTTCTCTGCTTGTTAATGACAAAATATGGATATGACGAACTTAATTCTCCAGGCTATCAAAGATTCTTACCTCTGGAGAAAGAAAGAAAATCTTCTATTAACCTAAATCCCCAGAACCTGTAGCGCTTCTTCCAATCGCATCGTAAAATATCTTATTGCGTCTGGTATGTATTTAAATCCCAAAAGTCGGAATATCCCGATCACTAAATTCCTCAAACTCGCCATGATGTGATCCCCGTTGCCTTTGCTGATTTGAGACCTATCCTCATCATAGGTGACATCTCTAACATAATGGACTCTATTCTCTATCTCCCAGTGCCCACGATTCAACTCTAATAATCTCTCCGCAGACACTTCCTCTTTCCTACAACTTGTAATCCCATAGGCTGTCTCTTCGGACTTTGTGCCATCGATGTGATCTGTTTTTCTCTCAACAAAAAAGAATTGCTCCGCATACGGAAAATCCACATATCCCTTAAGTTCCGAACTGACCCAAATAGTCCGCCTCTCAATCCTCCCGTGCGCTTTTTCTATCGTGCTGTGATCCGGCGTTTTTTTTTAACTCAAGGTCCCTTATATCTTCAAAAAGTGTTTGCTGATTCCCCTTTACCGTAAATAAATAATCAGCGTTTTTCTCTTCCTTTAAGTATCTTGCTATTTCTTTCTGAGTCAATAAGGCATCCCCTGTGACTACAGAATGCTCAATATCTAAATCTTTAAAAAGGGGTTTGACCCGTGTTATTTCATTCGTCTTTTCCGAGACGTCTTTTTGCGCAACGACTATTCCTTCCTTATGCACAACGGCCGAGAGAAGATGTTTCCCGCTGCCGCGCAAAGTTTTGCCATCCATAGAAATCGCTTTGCCTCTCAAAACTTGTATCAGCCACATCCCGACTTTCGCATCGAACTCATCTACATCAATACGTTGGATGACTCTTCTTATCGAAGGTTCACTCGGCGCCTTCCCCCGTTTGCTCCCAAACCGCTTTAAGTTGTCTTTGGATATTCCTGAGGCCCAATCGCCTATCGCCCGGTAGCTCCGTGCTCCAAACATGACCGCACACACCGCTATGCCTAATACCGTATGCAGAGGATACCTTATCCCTCTCGCTTTCCGTGGGTCTGTTATCTTCTTTATCTCTTCGATTAATCCTTCAACCGGTAGATTCAAGGTGCCCATGCTCATCCTCCCCTCCTCTATTAAATTAAAATCATAAGGAATAAAATCAGCGCTTAACAGCTCTGTTGCTTTCCGGTGCAGGGGATACAGATAAACCGCTTTACGCTGATCCGTCTTGTAGTATTTATCCCCACTTTTTGAATAACCGCTCGTTAGCCCGACATAACGCCAATTCGCAGCCTTGTAACAGGTCCCCTTATAACGGGAGATATCTACAAATGTCTCTGCTAAATAAACAGGATGACCATAGACTCTCTGAAAATCAGCGCTGATTCTTTTTGCGTTAAGCGATAACACTTTACTCGCCAGGTTCGAAATACGAATCCAGGGCAAAATTAAGAATCTGACATTGTTTATGATAAGATACAGCCTCTGTAATTTCGTCTCATAGTCCCAGCCAATAAATCGATCGCGGACACTACACTTTAATGCCGGAGAACCCCATCCGATAAGCGCCACCCACTCTTTTTCGATTGTCGCGATGTAACGCAAAAATTTTCCAGGGATGCTTTTGTAGCCGAGATAATGGTATCGTTTTAAATACTCTCCCCATAAGCTTACTTCCTCTGCTCGTATCGGCCTCACTTCTAATCGGTCGAACGGGCTATTTTCTCCCATATAGAGACATATAGCATAGAATGGAGAGAAAAGCCAGTGTTTTGTTTATTTTTTGTTTAATGAGGAAGTTACCTTAACTATGACGCAGCCCTGCTTTTTATGTCCTTGACCTTGCCGTTTTGGATGTGATACTGTTATTTTTGGATGTCAGTGGGTGGAAAATGGGGGAAATTGTGAGGAATCTGCCGCAAGCACATAAAAGGAAATTCCT
>JACUUK010000155.1 GCA_014859315.1 Candidatus Aminicenantota bacterium | reverse complement strand
CAGATATAATGGAAAATAATTATTGGTGTCGGCATAATTTATGAATAATTCAGGTTAAATAATGATGAAAGGGAAGTGAAATCATGAAAAAACAGTTTCAAGTATTTTTTATTGTTTTTTTTCTTATCTTTTTATCCCAATCAAGCGCCTTTCTGTGGAGCAAAACTCCGACTCCTTCTGAGCCATCCGATTACTCTCATGCTCTCAAAGAATTCGAAAAATACGTGAATAAGCAGATGGCTTTGGATAAAGCGCCCGCACTTTCTATAGGCCTTCTAAAAGATGACTTTATCTGGGCTAAAGGATTTGGTTTTTCAGACTTAGAAAACATGATTTCTGCGAAACCCGAAAGCTCCTACCGTCTTGCTTCTATAACAAAGACGATTACAGCGATTGCAGTTCTACAGCTTGTGGAGCAGGGAAAAATCGACCTTGATGCTGAAGTTCAAACATATGTGCCTTATTTTCCCCGAAAAAAATGGCCTGTTACTATCCGTTATCTCCTTGGGCATTTGGCTGGAATCAGCCATTACAAAAATTACGATGTGGAAGGTCATATAAAAAAGCACAAGAATACAAAAGAAGCACTTGCGATTTTCAAGGATTTTGACCTTGTTGCCGAACCTGGAACAAAATACAATTATTCAAGCTACGGATTTAATCTTCTTGGCGCTGTGATTGAAGGCGCTTCAGGAGAATCTTATGGAGACTATATTAAAAAGCACATTTTTGAGCCTTTAGGCATGACAAATTCACGCTTAGACGATCCTGTAGAACTCATCCCAAATCGGGTTAGAGGATACCGGCTCATAAACAACCAAATCAAGAACTCAGAATATGTCGATGTATCAAGCCGTTTTGCAGGCGGCGGCACACGTTCTACTGTTGTTGACCTCATTAAATTTGCCCAAGGGATAATTGGAGGCAAGCTTCTCTCAAGAGGAACATGGCGTCAAATGTTTACATCTATGGCTGCCAGGAACGGATATTTTACAGATTATGGAATGGGCTGGGTCGTTCGTCCATGGAAAGGACACTTCCAAATCAGCCACAGCGGCTCCCAGCCAGAAACTCGAACTCTTCTTTTTATTTTCCCCACTGAAAATTTTGCTATCGCTGCAGCCTCTAACCTGGAAGGGCTCGACCTTTTCCCTTATGCCCAAAAATTAGCAGAATTGATTTTAGAGGAAGATTTAGGCCTCATCGCTTATGTAAATAAAAAGGAAGGCCAGGTTATATATGACGCGTGCGCCCGGGTTTTTTCTTATGGAATGAGCCAGTTCGACTGGAACAACGGCCCTATCACAAAAGATGAGAAAGAACTCTCTGAAGCTTTTTCTTATTTAAATACATATGTCAACTCCAACGCATTAAAAAAAGACTTCAAGGGCACTAAAGGAAAAATAGAGGCCGGCCGCCATCCAGTGTCCAAACAAGCATTCACCAAGGTGGGATCTTTCATGACTTCAACACTTAATGATGCTTATGGCCCTGATGCTCTTAAAAGCTACCATAAAAAAGGCCCTATTTATTTTTTCACGGATTATCTTCAAATCACCCGAAAGTGGCCTTCAAAAAAGAAACAGTTTACATTCACAATACCTTTTAACCGCCTTGTCTCCAGTTGGGAAAAAGACTGGGAGCGTGTCTATACTGACTCAATCCAGCGTCTTGAAATATCTCCTCACACAAATTTCGAAGAACTCGGGCCTCATCTGAAAAAGTCATTTTCTGGCATAAACATCTATCCTGACTTTTCACAGGATATGACAAGAGCCGCATGGTATCATTTGAATGAAAAGAACTTTTCTGCGACTTTTAAAATATTAAACCTTTGTGTTGAACTCTATCCTGCCTCCCCCTTTCCATTAACCCAACTTGCAACCGCCTATCTGTGGACAAGAAACATCCCCAAGGCGAAAGAACTCTACAAGAAAGCGTTCGCCATGGACCCATGGCATTCAAGTGTCAGTGTGAAAGCGTTCGAATCAGTCGCAAGAAAGCTTGATAGCGAAAGCAAAATCGAAGAACTCTTTGCTTTAGGTGAAATAGCGCTCGAATTCTATCCAAACAATGCTGACCTCCATAAAGGAGCAGGAGATATGTTTCTTAAGATTGGAAAGATTGAAGAGGCCATAAAGCACTATAAAAGAGCATTAGAACTTAACCCTAAACTCAAAGATGTTCAAAAAATATTGGAAAAAATCGAGAAAGAACAGAAGCAATAAATAAATTAAAAATTTTTATAAAATAAAGCGAGCTGGACCGTAAGAAGCTCAAGAATGAAAAACAAGAACCTTTATGATTTTCAAAAAGGAGGACATCACATGAAACAAAAAAGCATAAACATTAAAAAAGTAGTGATTTTTTGCGCCATTCTATTTTTCTTCCTACAGATATCCCTCGAGCCATGTACTGTGGCTGTTGTCTCTGGAAAGGCTACAAAAGATGGCCGCCCATTGCTGTGGAAAAATCGTGATGCTTCATTTGTAGCCAACAAACTTGTATCCCTCAGCGGGAAAAAATACGGCTTTATTGGACTGGTAAATGCTGGATACAAAGAAATTGACCAAGTCTGGGCCGGATGCAACACTGTTGGATTTGCCATCATGAATTCCGCCTCAAGCGACCTTGCAAAAGACCAAATGGGAATGCGTGATAACGGACGTATAATGATGCAGGCGCTGGGTGAATGTGCTGATGTTTCAGATTTTGAAAAACTTCTTCGAACGACTTCTGGAAAGCGGCTTGTGGGTGCGAATTTTGGGGTTATCGATGCAAAGGGAAATGCCTGTTTTTTTGAAACAAGCGCAACATCGTTCACGAAATTTGACGCAAACGACCCCCTTGTGGCTCCACAAGGCTATATTATCCGCACAAACTATGCTTACACTTCACCTGTAAAAAATGGAGGCGGCGGCTATATTCGCTTTGAAAGAGCATCAAAGCTTTTTCAAGCTTCATCAGCAGAAAAACGCCTGAACATAAAGTTTATTCTCCAGGAGGCGGCAAGAGATTTGGTAAATGAAAAACTCCATTCTAATCCCCTTCAATCAACTCTCTCATTGGATGCCTCAAATCCTCTATATATCAACACGAATGATACTATCAACCGCAATTCCACGGTTTCAGTAGTACTGTTTCAAGGCGCTCCAAGCCCAAAAAAATCATATCTTGCTACAATGTGGATAATCCTTGGCCAGCCAGTATGTTCAGTGGCTTTGCCGATATGGGCTCATGGAGGGGTTGTTCCAGAAGTCCTTGGGGGAGCTGAAACAGCTCCGCTCAATGATCTCTCAAGAGCCCTGGTTTCATATCTTTATCCTGATCACAGAGGCCACATGAATCAATATCTCAATGTTAACCGATTACTGCATTATAAAGGAGAAGGATTTTTAAAAAAGCTGATAACAATCGAAAACCATGTGATTGAACAGACTGAAAAAAAATGGAGCCAGTGGGAAAAAA
>JACUUK010000154.1 GCA_014859315.1 Candidatus Aminicenantota bacterium | reverse complement strand
CTAATTTATCTAACAAAATGTGGATTTTATCCAAAAAATAAAACAATAAGTTTATAAAAAGCAATTGAAAAAAGCCCGGCAGCAGGAAGAGAAATTACCCATGCTGAAAAAATCTTTTTTATCACACCAAGATTAATCGCAGAAATTCCACGGGCAAACCCAACTCCAATGATATTGCCTATTGCCACATGTGTAGTTGAAACCGGCATTCCGAGCCGGGAACATATAAGCACTGTTGTGGCTGTTCCAAATTCAGCAGAAAACCCTCGTGTGGGTGTTATTTTTGTAATTTTTTTACCAACTGTCTCCATCACACGGTGGCCCCACATAAAAATCCCAAAAGCTATACCACATCCACCTGCAAGAAGCAACCAGAAAGGAACAGAAACTTCCATGGATACAGCACCTGTATGGATGACGGTTACGATAGCTGCAACAGGACCAACGGCATTTGCCACATCATTAGCCCCATGGGAGAAAGCCTGAAAGCTTGCAGAAAGCACCTGTAATGGATTTGCCAATAGCTCCACTTGATAGTATGGGTCCAAATCTCTTTTTTTATATTTTCGCAGAAACATGGCTCCCACTAAAAAAGCTATCACCCCGATTAAAAAAGAAACGGCTGTTGCTTTTCCAAAGGGCATGTCAAGATGCAAATTTTTCAATCCTTTAAATATTGTGGCTAAAGATAAAATAAAAGCCACTGCTCCTACAAAAAACGGGCCTATTTTCTTTACCTGAGCTATTGGGTCAGGATGGCTAAGAATGAATTTCTTGATGATTGTAAAAATGAAATAAGCAATTATGCCCCCAAAAAAAGGAGAAACAACCCAGGTTAAAACTACATAAAGCACAACCGTCCATTTTATTCCTGCAATGCCTACGCTTACCAGGCCAAAACCCAGGACCCCGCCAATAATAGAATGAGTTGTAGAGACAGGCAATTTCAAATATGTAGCGATGTTGACCCAGAGGGACGATCCTAAAACCGAAGCCAGCATGCCGTAAACGAAAAGTTGCGGAGTGTCGCTAAAACTCATAGGGTTAACAATTCCTTGACGAATAGTGTTAGTAACATGAACCCCAACTAAAGTAGCACCAAGGATATCGCATATGGCTGCCACCATGACAGCCCTTTTTATTGTCAATGCTCCTGAAGCTACAGAAGTCGCCATAGCATTTGCCACATCATTGGCTCCAATGTTTATGGCACTGTATAAGCCTGCTATTACAGCAATAATGATAATGATTACACTTATTTCCATAAACCTAATCTATCTTCCATTAAATCTCATCTTGATTAAAATAAACGAAATCTCTTGACTTTCTCTTTTCAGCTTTTATGAAGCATGATTCGCATTCGGTCGCCCGTATTTTCGGCATGGTTAGCCAATGCACCTAATTCTCTAAAAATATTCATAAACATCACTACAGAAACAGCATCTAACTTTTCTTCTATAGAAAACACCTTCTTAGCGGCTCTCATTTGAGCTTTATCAGCTTCCCATTCCATTTGCTTTAGTTCCTCGATCATTTCTATAACCTTTATCGCTTCTGCTCCTCCAAAAGAAGTCTCAGCTAACACCTTGATTTCACTGGAAACATCCATGGCCATCTTATAGGTTGTAAGGACCCTATCGACAAATTCCTTCAATTCTTCTTTAATTTCCTCAGGAACTTTCATTTTTCTAATCGTTACAAGGACAGCAACGTCTTCCGCAGAATCAGCAATGTTATCCTGTTCTTTCAGGAAACTCAAAATATCTCCTCTATCTACAGGCAATAAAAGACCTTTGGGAAGGTTAGTCCTGATTTCCTTTTTCACAAGGTCGGCTTCATGCTCAGCTTTAAATATTTTCTTCGAATAATCTTTTAAACTCTCCTCATCTCCACTAATGAATGCATTCATTAGAGGCCCTACTAAATCAACACATTCTTTTACCATAAGCATATGCTGATATAGAGGTTCAAACGGAGATTTACCAAATAATTTGCTAATTATACTCATTTTTTCCTCTTCCATTACCTGGAAAGCAATTTATGTAAGCCCCATTTTATTCAACTTCACTATATAAATCAACGAGTTTACTAAATTTATAGAATCTGAATCATTTCTTATTGTCTTTTCGTTTTTTAAAGATTTCCCTGATTTTTAACTCCATATCATGGAAGTGTGTCCCTCTCCAGAAAACACGGCCACAGCATGGACAAAGAGCAAAGGAATCGGCATGTTTGTAAACAAATGGAGCTACAAGATTTATGGCGTTCTCTTTTGGCAGATATTTTAGCTCTGAGTTGCACACAAGACATCTTGAGTGCATATTTATTTCTTCCCAGATATCAAAACCACTTAAAACTTGTTCCACCTGTTCCCGCCAATCTTCGCTTTTGACAAAAAGTGTTTGAATTCCTTTTGCTTTTTTTACTAAATCATTATCTCTGGATAAAAGTACTCGATTTTCTTTTCTTGCTATATCAATCAGGTTGCTATCCTCGATTTTACTGAAATAGAGAGTATCAAACCCAAGAATTTTCAGCCATTTGGCTAATTTTCCCAGCATGCAATCAACAATAAACCTCATGCTAAACTGCTATAAACCAAGAAACTGAACACAAATGCCTGAAATAGCAATCATTGCACCGGCAAGTGCATGAACATATCTTTCCAGGCGCCCGAAACGAATAAAGCTTACTCCCCAATAAGACACCGAAATAATAGCAAGCATTGTCAGAATCGTAGTAAAGGCAAAAGCCGATGTCACAAGAATTACTCCTCCTATGTTACTTTTAGAAGCAGGATACATAACTAACGGAATTAATGGTTCACATGGCCCAAACACGAAAATTGTAAAAAGAATCCATGGTGTAAGATTAGTAATTCCTTTTTCCTGTTCATGGATATGGGAGTGGGTGGGTTCATGAGTGTGCATATGTTCATGTTTTTGCCCATTTAAATGGAAGTGTAAATGTTTATGTGGCTTGTTCTTTATGGCTTTATGCAGCCCCCAAATAAAATAAGCAAAACCAAAGCCGATAAGCAGCCAGGCGGCCAAACTTCCTCGAAAGGACTCGATTCCCTCAAGGCGAAAAACAGCTATCCCAACTGCAATCCCGATAAACCCTAAGACAACCGAACTCAAGACATGCCCAAGCCCACAGAGAAACGAGATAAACAATGTCTTCAGAAAAGACCATTTCCTCGCCCGACTTATCACAATAAAAGGAAGGTAATGATCAGGCCCCAGGACAGTATGTCCAAAACCAATAGCGAGCGCTGTCCCGGCTAAAATAAATATTTCATTAGTCATTTTCAATAAAAGTAGTGGACGGTAGGGGATTTGAACCCCCGACCTCAGCGTTGCGAACGCTGCGCTCTCCCAGCTGAGCTAACCGCCCATATTCAAAAAAGCATATTTCTTTAACCAAAAGAATTTACCATTTTTGCAGGATTTTTTCCAGTATTTGAACAATTGTTGGCGGTTCAGACTTTG
>JACUUK010000022.1 GCA_014859315.1 Candidatus Aminicenantota bacterium | reverse complement strand
CCCAGCAAACAACAAAAAGACATATCCAAAAATCGTATGGATTGCTTCCCAATTCTGTTTAGTCAGCCCCAAAAATTTCCAGTTTGTCCAGTTAGCGACCCGCCCCACGGGAGTAATATACAATACAATCCCAGAAATAGCTTCAACAAGAAAAGACCATAGAATACTTAAGGATATAAACGCACGAAATTTTAATATCCCTCTTCCCATCTTTGACTCCTTTTAACTGTAAGCAAATAAAATTGAATTAACAAGAAAATTCATAAGAACGCGCTATCTTCTATGCTAAAGGCAAACTTTATGAAGTGTAATTACTTTTCGTCTTCTTCGGGTTTAATCTTACCTTCTTTTATGGCACTCTCAATAATTTTCTTCTGCTGTTGACTAGGAACTTCTTCATAGTGGGAAAATTCCATTATGAACGATCCTCTGCCCCCTGTTATTGATGTAAGAGTTGGCTCAAAATCCAACATCTCTGCCATAGGAACCTGGGCTTTGATTAGATGAAGACTTCCTTTTTGCTCCATGCCCTGAACCTTTCCCCGCCTTCCGTTAAGGGTTCCTATAATATCACCCATGGATGCCTCAGGGGTATATACCTCCACATTCATTATCGGTTCAAGTATCGTTGGCTTGGCAACCTTCATGGCTTTCTTAAATGCCATAGATGCAGCAACCTTAAATGCTATATCAGAAGAATCAACTTCATGATATGAACCATCATACAAAATCACTTTGAAGTCAACAACTGGATATCCTGAAACAACACCTTTTTTCCGGGCTTCCTGAATTCCCTTTTCAATAGAAGGAATATAATTCTTGGGAATTGCTCCTCCGAAAATTTTATTCTCAAATTCAAAATCCTTTCCTCGTGGCAAAGGTTCCATCTTAATTTTCACATCACCATATTGTCCTCGTCCTCCGGTCTGTTTCTTGTATTTACCCTGAACATCTGCCTTTCCTTTGATTGTTTCCTTGTATGAGATTCTGGGAGGTTTTAGGTCCACATTGACATTAAAGCGTTTCCTCAAACGTTCTGTAATAATCTCCACATGCAACTGTCCATTTCCTGATATAATCAATTCATTGGTTTCCGGGTCTCTCTCGATATGTACTGTTGGATCTTCTTCTGTAATCCGATGAATTGCCTGTGAAATCCTGTCCTCATCTGCCCTTGTTTTCGGAGCAATTGCAAATGAAATAGAAGGTTCCGGAAATTTAATCTTAGGAAATCTTGTTGAAGCTCCCTTAGCACAAAGAGTATCTCCTGTTGAGGTGTTCCTCAATTTTGCTGTTGCCACAACATCGCCTACCTTGGCCTGTTCAACAGGAATCTGCTCTTTTCCTTGTAGAAAAAACAATCCACCAAGCTTCTCATCGGTTTCTTTTGTGGAATTTTTGACGGTTTCGTCTGGGCTTGTTTTACCTGAAAAAATGCGCATTATAGAAATTCTTCCAGTATAAGGATCTGAAAGAGTTTTAAAGATAAACGCTGAATAGGGCTCGTCCAACGATGGCTTGACAATCCCCTCCTCTGTTGGGATTTCTGTCCTCTGAGCTGGAGAGGGCAAGAACTGGATTATGCCATCTAAAACATGCTGAACGCCTATATTTAACAATGCCGAAGTGATAAAGACAGGAAAGAATTGCCTATTAAGAATACTTTTTTGCATCCCGCTTATAAGTTCTTCTTGAGAAAGAAAGCCATTTTCAAAATATTTTTCCATCAGTTGCTCATCATTTTCTGCTATCATTTCAGAGAGTTCTTCAAATTTTTTCTCTACCTCATCCTTCAAGGCATCCGGGATGGCTCCTTCTTTAAACTTCCCGCTTTCGTTTTTTTCAAAAAAATAAGCTTTTTTTAATATCAAATCTACAACACCAGAAAAATCCTTTTCTTCTCCAATAGGGATTTGAACAGGAACAGCCTGCCGTCCAAACGATTGATGAATTGATTCAATTGCTTGAGCGAAGTTTGCATTTTCTCTATCAAGTTTATTTATAATTATTATTCGAGGAAGATTAAATTCCTCAAGTATTTCCCAAACCTTTTCTGTCCCAACCTCCACACCAGCAACACTACACACAAGCATTGCTCCTGCATCCACAGCTCTTAAACTAGCCCGGGTATCCCAGAGAAAACTTGTGTATCCCGGACAGTCCACAAGAGTTACCCTATGGCCTTTCCACTCCAAATGACAGGTAGCTGACTGGATTGAAATTTTCCTTTCAATCTCATCAGGATCATAATCTGTAATTGTGTTTCCTTTATCCACTTTTGTAAGTCTTGTTGTAGCTTCAGCATCAAAAAGAAAAGCTGAAGCAAGAGAAGTTTTTCCAGATGATCCATGTCCAATTAGAGCAACATTTCTGATTTTATCTACAGGATAATCTTTCATCACAAAGCCTCCATTGAAATACTAATTTCTTTTTACAATAAACTTATGTCCCTCACTTCCGTAGAGAAATAAGTACGGATTATAATACACTAAAAAATCCTTTGGACTCAAGACAAAAAACACCTACTTACTCAATTGTTCCAAATATAACTTTAAATCTTTAGGAAGGGGTGAAACAAATTCTAACTTTTCTTTTGTCTTTGGGTGAAAAAAACTGAGTCGATAAGCATGAAGAAACATCCGTGGACAACCTGCATCCTCTTTACGTCGGCCATAAAGTCTATCTCCGACAATTGGATGGCCTGCTGCAGCTAAATGGACTCGAATCTGATGAGTTCTTCCTGTGATTGGCTTTATTGCAAGTAGAGTAAAATCCTTATACCTTTTCGAAACAGAATAAAGTGTTGTGGCCTCTCTTGGTTTTCTTGACTTAACCGAAACTTTTTCTCCATGCCTTACATGACGTCCTATTGCCCAGGTTATCTTCCCTTGCTCCTTGGATATTTTTCCCCAGACAAGACCATAGTATTCTTTTTCTACCTCTCTTTCTTTAAATTGCCTCTGAAGCTCTTTATATGCCTTGTTCGTCCTTGCCACAACAAGCAGCCCTGATGTATCTTTGTCAAGGCGATGAACGATCCCTGGTCTGTCCTCAGGCCCAACTCCTTTCAGGTCTGGAAGTTTATATAACAGCGCATGAACCAGCGTATGTGTTGTTTGCTTTGCGCCAGGGTGCATTATTATTCCGGATGGCTTCTCAATTACTGCCACATGTGAATCATAAAAGCAACAATGTAAAGGGATGTTTTTAGGAATGATTTTTTCAGGTTCCAAGTCCATGTATTCTACAATGATTTTGTCTCCTTCTCTTAGCTTATAGCTTGGCTTTTTGATATCCTTATTAACTTGCACTTTTTGTTTTTCTACAAGCTTTTGAATCTGGGAACGGCTAATTTCTGAAATATGCTCTGCTAAAAAGCTATCAAGCCGCTGGTTAATTCCATATTCTTTTGTTATCAGGAATTCTTTTTTAGACACGGTTTCTTTTTTTAAAAATAAAGTACAAAGCAAATCCGCATATTATTCCAACTATGCAGAATACCTGGGGGAAAGACATTCTCAAATACGGCGAGGTCCCATGAATTAAATATGTGTTATATGCATGGTCTCCCCTGTAAAATTCCGTAAAAAACCTTATTATAGAATAATTGATTATATATAAAGAAAAGACCTGACCATCAAATTTCTTTTTTCGCAATATGATGAATAGAATAAAAAAATTTAAAAAATTCAGTATAGACTCATAAATTTGTACCGGATGAAGTAAAATTCCAACGGGTATGCCTGTTAAATTATGTGCATATTCACTGTGAAACGTAACACCCCATGGAACAGTACATTCACGGCCAAAACAACATCCTGCACTGAAGCAGCCAATTCGGCCAAATCCATGACCTAAAGCAATTGCTGGCCCTGCGATATCAGCCACTTTCCAGGTTGGGATTTTATGCTTATGCATATACCAGAGAGCAAAAATAACCCCGCATGCTAACCCTCCCTGAAAAACTCCGCCAGAGCGAGCTAAACTCAGGAGCTCCCCAGGGTTTTCCCTATAATAGGAAAAACTTCCCAAAAAAAGGACTGCCTTTGCTCCGACTAAAGAAATAATGATTGTAAAAAAAGCCATATCAATGATGCGTGATGCATCAAGAGTAAACTTTTTTGCCTGGACAAAGAGAAACCAAAGGGCAAACGCCACTCCTAAAGCCAGCATGAAACCATATGTATGAATAGCAAGTGGCCCAATTTTCAAGATGACTGGCAACATTTTTTACTCCCTTTGAAAAAGAAAATATAACACAGAATCACCGCACCAATAGTGATACATGAATCTGCTAAATTGAAATTTGGCCAATGCGATCCTTTTATGTAAAAATCCAAGAAATCTATCACGTATCCCCTTATTATTCTATCCGACAGATTTCCAAGCGCTCCAGCAAGAATAAGCGTAAGCGAAAACTTCATAAGTTTTTCTGACAAAGGCGTATTTAAAAAATAATAAATCACAAAGCCGAATGCTGCAAAGGATGCGATCGGTAGAAGAATATGAACTGCAGGGTTTTCAGCTTGGGAAAAAAACCCGAAAATAGCGCCTTTGTTTTGAATATGTGTAATGTTAAAGAAACCTGGAATAATACGCATATAAGAGTTGATTCTAATGGAACTTGCAATAATGCTCTTTGTCAACTGGTCAAGACAAAACAAAGAAAGAATCAATATAAAGTATAAAGATTGGCGTTTCATTGGTTGATTGCCTTCACTACTTCCTCGCAACGTTTGCAGAAATTAGGATATTCAGCATTTGTTCCCACATAAGGAGAAAAATTCCAGCATCTCGAACATTTCCTTCCTGCGGCCTTGTTGATTTCCACCTTTAATTCCTCTTCTTCATACGGCTCAATAGAAACTTCAGATGTAATAAACAGTGAAGCCAGGATTGGTTCATAATTTTTCAAAAGCTCCTCATATGAAGGAGGGGTTCTGATGAGGACTTTTGCTTCAAGAGAATTTCCTATTTCTTTGTTTTCCCTGGCTACTTCCAATGCTTTTAAAATTTCACCCCTGATTATAATCAATTTTTCCCAGTCTGCGATAAGTTCTGACTCAAGACGTCTTTCTTTGAAAGAAGGGAAGAGTTCAAGATGAGCCGATTCGCTTTTTCCTTGAAAATCTGGCATCTCAATCCAAGCTTCTTCTGTAGTAAAAGGCAATATTGGAGCCATTAAAATCAAACTATCCTTTAAAAGATAAAATAGAGTTGTCTGCGCCGACCTTCTTATTTGTGATACTTTCCCAGAACAATACAGTCTATCCTTACATACATCCAGATAGAATGAGCTCAGGTCTACTGTAAAGAAATTGTAAATCGAGTGAAACACAACATGGTATTCATAATTATCATAAGCTCTAAGCACTTTTTCAGTGACCTGGGCACATTTTTCCAAAATCCAACGGTCTAATGGCTCCATTTGTTCATTAGAGACTATGTCTTTATCAGGCAAAAAATCAAAGAGGTTCCCAAGAATAAAGCGCCATGTGTTCCGAATTTTACGGTACGCCTCCACCAGCCGCTGGAGTGTTTCTTTCCCCAAGCGTATATCTTCTTTGTAATCCAACATTGCTACCCAAAGCCGCAGAATCTCGGCTCCATTTTCAGCAATGATTTCATTGGGTTCAATATAATTTCCCAATGATTTTGACATTGCCCTTCCCTGCTCGTCAAGGACAAACCCATGAGTGATAACAGTCTTGTAGGGAGAGGCATTCTTTGCTGCTACTCCAACAATCAGAGAGCTGTTGAACCAGCCTCTGTACTGGTCATGACCTTCAATATAAATATCGGCAGGCCAAGGCAAATCTGTTCTTTTACCTAAAACATTGTGGCTTGCTCCGGATTCGAACCAGACATCGAGGATGTTATTTTCTTTGTTAAATGTTTTAGAGCCACAATTATGACATTTTGTTCCTGGAGGCAAGAGGCTTTCAGGAGACTTTGTAAACCATGTATTGGCACCTTCTTTTGAGAATATGTCAGCAACCCACAAGACAATCTTCTCATTAGCAATAATCGAACCACACTCATGACAATAAAACGCAGGAATAGGCACACCCCAAGTTCTTTGCCTCGATATACACCAATCTGGTCTGGCTATCATCATGTTGGCAATTCTTTCTTCGCCCCAAGAGGGTATCCAGCATACTTTTTTTATTTCTTCTAAAATTTTTCCCCTCAAATCATTTTTGTCCATTGAAATAAACCACTGTGATGTGGCCCTAAAAATCACAGGATTTTTACAGCGCCAGCAATGAGGATACGAATGGGTGATTTCATTTGATTTCAGAAGCATCCCTTGCCTTCGCATGTCTTCCATGATAACTTCATTGGCATCGAATACATCCATCCCGCCATACCGCTCCACCTGTGGGATGAACTTCCCTTCACTGTCTACAGGTGTATATATATCCATGCCATATTCCTGGCCAGTGATATAATCATCGTGTCCATGGCCAGGAGCTGTATGCACACAGCCAGTCCCTTGTTCGAGAGTAACATAGTTGGCTAATACAAACACTGATTCCTTGTTGATAAATGGGTGTCTCGCCTTTAAACCCTCGACGTCTTTTCCAATGAATGTGGTTAATATCTTATTTCTGGCAAATCCTAATTCTTCAAGTAGCACTGGGACCAAGCGTTTAGCAGCAATATAAGTCTCTTCATTTGCTTCAAAGGCGACATACTCATAATCAGGATGAAATGCAATGGCAAGATTTGCAGGCAATGTCCATGGTGTTGTTGTCCAAATAAGAACAGATACTTTTTTCCCTTTTAAGGCCGGAAATTTTTGTGAAAGGTCTGAAATCATTGGGAATTTCACATAAATTGAAGGCGATTTGTGGTCTTTATACTCAATCTCAGCTTCAGCAAGAGCTGTCCTGCAGTGTGTACACCAATAGACTGGCTTTTTGCCTTTATAAACGTTTTCTGTATCAAAGAATGAAGCCAGAAAACGCAGAACTTCACCTTCATACTTTGGGTTCATTGTAAGGTAAGGATTTTCCCATTCACCAAAAACACCTAACCTTTTGAATTGATTCCTTTGGATCTCTACGAACTTCATCGCATACTTTCTGCATTCTTCCCGTATTTCTATCAAAGACATTCCCTTCTTCTTTTCTCCTAAAATCTGGTCAACTTTGATTTCTATTGGAAGGCCATGACAATCCCAACCTGGCAGATATGGCGCCTTGTATCCCTGCATTGTTTTTGTCTTTATGATAAAGTCTTTCAAAATCTTGTTTAGAGCTGTTCCAAGATGAATATTTCCATTAGCATAAGGAGGGCCATCGTGAAGAACAAAAGCAGGAGAGTCTCCTCTTTTTTGTTGAATTTTTTTGTAAAGGCTTATATCTTCCCATCTTTGGAGGATTTCAGGTTCCTTCTGGGCAAGTTTTGCTTTCATGGAAAATGTTGTTTTTGGAAGATTCAGTGATTCTTTAATCTTTTCATTTTCAGACATTGTTTGTATCTCCGCAAAATATCCTGTTAATTATAAAACAACTAATTTTATTTCTCCAATGTAAAAAGTCAAATGAAAGCATCACAAACCTCTACGACATAGAAGGCAACAGGTAAATTGAATTAACGCTGAAGCCTTTACTCACAGGTCTGGGAGAAGCTTTTAAAATGAGAAATCTTTGCTCGTTTTCTGGCTGGATTATTTCTTCGGACTATTTTTTATATAATGCGCTCCTCGACTTACTGGGTTGCTAATAGCTGCATTGGTGATTAGTAAAGCCACCTGTATTGCATGTTTTAGGCCTACAATCTTTGGATCCATTTGTGCTTCCTTGTAAAACTTCTCAATTCTGTGTAAGAGATAGCTTAAATCAGCTCTCGCTCTTTCAAGCCTCTTTTCAGTCCTTATAATACCAGCATAGTTCCACATGGTAGACCTGATGGATTGCCAATCATGATTGATCAGGGCAGGATCAATGGACTCTTCATTTTTTGGATAGTACCATTCGTGTATTTCAGACTCTTTATAAGGCTTTTCCGAGCTATAATTGGATGTAATATGCTCGGCTGTTCGTGTTCCCCATACCAGACCCTCTAAAAGCGATGTTGATGCTAATCGGTTTGCTCCATGAACACCTGTGCAAGACACTTCTCCTGCCGCATAAAGGCCTTTAATTGAAGTTCTTCCCCACTTATCAACAAGAACCCCTCCACAACAGTAATGCGCTGCAGGAACCACAGGAATGGGCTCACGTGTTATATCTATTCCATATTGCAAACATGTGCTATAGATGTATGGAAACCTTTTCTTAATATTAATTGTTGCATAGGAAGCCAAGTCAAGATAGACATAGTTTGAATTTGTGTTAATTATTTCCTCGTAAATAGCACGAGTAACCTCATCCCGCGGAGCCAGGTCTTTTTTGCTTGAATATTTATCCATAAAGGTTTTCCCATCTTTAGTCTTTAGCCGGGCTCCTTCTCCCCTGATTGTCTCTGAAATTAAGAAGCCATCGGCATCTCTATGGAATAATGAGGTTGGGTGAAACTGAATATATTCCATGTTGATAATTCTTGCCCCGGCACGGTAAGCCATGGCATATCCATCCCCTATTGCACTTCGAGGATTTGATGTATATAGATACACTCCTCCACATCCTCCAGTTGCAAGGATTGTATAAGGAGAAAATATCATTTTTACTTTTCCGCTCAGGTTATCAAGAACATAGGCACCAATACACTGAGGTTCCCTGTAAAAAGCAATTGGGTTTTTCGAGTGATGTGGTATTGTCAGTAAATCCACGGCTGTATGATTTGTTATAAACTTAACGTTTGAGTATTTTCTCAATGCATCAATAAATCGCTCTTCTATTGTTTTTCCAGTCGTATCTTTTACATGAAGGATACGCCTTCGTGAATGACCAGCTTCCTGGGCAAAATCCAATTCTTCAGGAGAGCTCCGAGCAAACGGTATTTTTAGCTCTTTTATTAAAATGCTGTTGACTAACTTTTTGCCATGCTCAGCTAATATTTCTACAGCCTCAGGATTATTTATACCGCCTCCAGTTTCAATGATGTCTTCCTTTAAAAGCTCAGGAGCATCATTCTGACCTAAAAATACGATACCTCCTTGCGCATGATATGTATTGGATTCCTCAGGATTTGCATTTTTTGTTATCACAATGACTTTCAATCCGTTTTTGGCAGCTTCTAAGGCTGCACTGCATCCGGCTATTCCGCTTCCAATGACTAAAAGATCTGTTTCTAATTTTTTTCCAGTCATCATCTCACCCTATAAACTCCATACTGATGTCTAAGGCATTAACTGAATGAGTTAGACCCCCTACCGAAATATAATCCACACCTACTTCTCCGAGATCATGCGCATTATTCAAGTCTACATTCCCCGAGACCTCTAATGGGACCCGACCACCCACCCATGCAACAACTTTTTTTATGCTTTCAATATCCATGTTGTCAAGCATTATCAAATCAGCCCCAGCAATAACAGCCTCCTTGACTTCCTCAAGATTAGTAGTTTCAACTTCTATCTTTACTGCTGTTTTTATATACTTTCTTGCTCTCTGGATTGCTTCGGTTATACTGCCAATAATCTGAAGATGGTTGTCTTTTATCAGAACCATATCCGAAAGATTTAACCGGTGGTTTTCTCCTCCTCCCACCTTTACTGAATATTTTTCTAAAATCCGAATTCCTGGGGTTGTTTTTCGTGTATCGAGAACTTTTGTCTTTGTACCCTCCAAGGCCCTTACAAACATGTTTGTCTTGGTAGCAATCCCTGACATTCTCTGTAAAAAATTAAGAGCAGTACGCTCACCCTTAAGGAGTGAAATTGATCGTCCCTCTATGGTTGCTAACCGGTCACCTCTCTTTATCTTTGCTCCGTCATCAAGGATTTTTTCAAAAGTGATTGACTTGTCCACCTTAAAAAAAACCCTACGAGCTACTTCGATTCCAGCAAGGATTCCTTCTTGTTTGGCTAAAAGGATCGCTTTAGACATAGAATCTGGCGAGATAATGCTCTCAGACGTAATGTCACCATTGGGCATGTCCTCTTTTAAGGCAAAACTTATTATCCTGTCTATTTCTTTATTTACAATCATTTTTAAGAATTATAAGACTTTTGCAAATATCCGTCAAATAAATAACTGCTATGATACACATCTCAATTTCCGTGATGAGGGAAACATCTGACCTAATTGATAAGTGCGGCGACGGTTTCCCTTCCATCCGAAGTCCATTGTAGAGGGTGGGAGGTTCTTGGCAAGAATGGAGAGGGAACCGGCGCTGTGACAGATTACACCTTTATAATTAACTGTCACGGAAATAGAGACGCTCCCAACGGCTATGGAAAAGAGTTTGACATTAAAGACTGTCTACATTTAATATACATAAGATATTAAGAATGACAAAAAAAAATCTTTCTATTCTCCTCTCTGTAGCGATTTCTGTTTTCCTACTTGGGATATTAGCTGTTCAAATCGACATCCAAGATCTCATGCAGACTTTTGCTAATATCTACTACCCTGCGCTTTTAGCTTTCATGGCGATTGCCTTTACTACTGCAGCACTTAGAGCCTTGCGTTATAAATTGCTTCTTCGCCCGTATCATATCAGCTTCGGGAATATATTGCTTGTAACCTTTATCCGAAACCTTTTTGTCGACCTCTTACCAGCCCGTATAGGCTCATTATCTTATATCTATGTTTTAAACAAAAAATTAAAGTATTCCTTCGAAGCAGCCACTTCTACATTTGTTTTGTCCTTTTTGTTTGATTTTCTTACATTAAGCCCATTTCTAATTCTCTCAATTCTTTTTGTAGGAATCGGGACAATTTCTATATCAAATGCGACAATACTATTATGTTCATCATTAATTTTTCTTGCATTTTTTGCCTTAATTCTTTGGAAAATAGTCCCTTTTTTTTCTATTCTGTTCAATATATACAAATTCCTTTTGAAAACTTTCCATTTTGAACAAAAGAAATGGGCCCTCGTCAGTCAGGAAAAATTCAGTTTGACTATTTCATGCTTGCTTCAAATAAAAAAAAACAAGATAGAATGGCCGATATTTCTTCTGTCTCTTTTAATAAGGCTGGCAAAATATGGTTCTTTATATTCTCTTCTTTTTGCATTGATGCACAGCCATGGCTTCTTGTTAACAGATTTGAGCTTCTGGAAGACTATTCTGGGAATTACCGGAGCTGAATTTACATCCATACTTCCAGTAAAAGGCATAGCAGGTTTTGGAACTTGGGAATCAGCATGGACATTAACCTTTCAGTTAATGGATTTTGAATCGCGTTTTGCCATCATCTCAGGAATAGGCATTCATCTAATAACAAATATATTCGAATATTCCCTTGGTATCTGCGCAATCCTTATCCTGTCGCTTCCTTTTTATAAAAATGCAGCTTCCAACAAAAACTCATAAGCATTTGCCTTTGTAAAAAGAATTTATTAAAATGGAATCACCTTTCCAAAAAACCAGGTGGACTGTGAAATTCAGTTGTTAAATAACATAAAAATCATTAAATATTTGATCTTACATAGAATTGAAAAAATGGACGTTAAGCACTGATAAGGAGAGATAAATGATTAAAAAACTATCCAAAGAACTCGACAACAAGCGAAAAGAATACATCAAATTCATGATTAAAAAAAATCCTAAAGACCTTAAATTTTGTGTACTTGGAGCTGGACATGGGGGTTCAGCCATGGCCGGCCATTTGGGCATAATGGGATTCAGAGTTAATCTTTATAACCGGGGCCGGAAGAAAATCCTTCCTTTAATACACAGAAAAGCAATTAAAATCGAAGGACAAGTCCAGGGAATTGGGAAAATTGAATTTGCTTCAACCAATATAAAGGAATGTCTCGATGGTGTAGATATACTTATGGTTGTTGTGCCAGCCAACGGACATCGTTATATGGCAAAAGTCTGCGCTCCCCATCTAAAAGAAAACCAAATTGTCATCTTAAACCCTGGCCGCACTGGAGGTGCGTTAGAGTTTTTTCATACACTTAAAGAGGAAGGAGTAACCCAGTTTCCATTCATTGCAGAAACTCAGACATTTATATACGCGTCTCGAAGTCTTGGACCTGCCCATTCCAAAATATTTTCGATAAAAAATTCTGTTCCTTTGGCCACTTTGCCTGCCTATTGGATTCCTGGTGTTCTCAAAGTCATCAACAAGGCATTTCCTCAATTTGTCCCTGGAGACAACATCTTTAAAACAAGCTTTAATAACATCGGAGCCATCTTCCATCCTGCCTTGACCATCCTTAATTCGGCATGGATAGAGGAAACTCATGGTGATTTTGAATATTATATACAAGGGGCTAGCCATTCTGTCTCAAAAGTCTTAGAGAAACTTGATAAGGAACGGCTTGAAGTTGCCGCTGCCTTGGGTATCAAAGCCATGAGTGCAAGAAACTGGTTGTATGCTGCTTATAACGCAACTGGCAGAGACCTCCACGAAGCCATTCTGGACAATCCAGGTTACTCAGGGATAAAAGCGCCTGATCGGCTTAACCATCGCTATATTGATGAAGACGTCCCAATGAGTCTTGTCCCTATTGCTTCAATGGGGGACATGCTAAAAGTGAAAGTTCCTACCATCAAATCCATAATCCATCTGGCTTGTGTTCTCCGCGAAAAAGATTTTTGGAAAGAAGGACGTACTGTTGATAAATTGGGTTTGAGAGGAATGTCTATAAAAGAAATCCGTCTCCTGGCTGAAACTGGAGAAATTTGAGATGATGCCCTCAAATAAGAAAACAATCCTGGGGGCTTCCATTGGTAATTGCGTTCATGTGGCTGGAATTCTAAGTTTTTTAAAACTGGCGGAAAAACATGGCTATGAGACGCAATTTTTAGGACCAGCAACTTCTATTGAAAAACTTGCCGACTCAATAAATTCCATTAACCCTGATATTACTGCACTAAGTTACCGATTAACTCCAGAGGTTTTGGAAAAATTACTGGTGACTCTAAAATCTGAAATAAAAATAAACAATTGGCAAGATAAAACATTCGTGTTTGGCGGAACACCACCTGCTGCAGATGCCGCGCGGAAAAGTGGCATCTTCAAAGCTGTATTCAGTGGTCTTGAATCACTTGAGAACATTACCTCATTTTTAAAAGGAAAACTGGAAGAAAAGAAAGAGTTTAAGCTCCCTCCACAGACTCTTGTGGAACGCATCGCTTACAAACGTCCGTATCCACTTCTTCGACATCACTTTGGCCAACCCACAGTAAAACAGACTATCCAAGGAACAAGAGAGATAGCACTTTCTGAAACAATCGATATTCTTTCTATTGGGCCTGACCAAAATGCACAAGAAAATTTTTTCCGTCCCAAGGAAATGAAGCATGAGCAAGATGGAGCTGGAGGTGTCCCTTTAAGATGCTATGAAGACCTCGAAGCTATTTATGAGGCATCCAGATGCGGTAATTATCCGCTTTTACGCTGTTATTCAGGGACACGTGATTTAATCAAATGGGCAGAAATGTCTCTTAAAACAATCCATATTGCTTGGGGCGCTATTCCTCTTTTATGGTATAACCAGCTGGATGGACGTTCTGACAGACCGCCTGTTGATTCCATAAGAGAAAACCAGGAAGCCATGAAATGGTATGCAGAACACAAAATTCCTTTGGAAGTCAACGAATCTCACCACTGGAGCCTTCGTGATGCCCCAGATACAGTAGCTGTGGCAGCCGCTTTCTTAGCAGCGTACAATGCAAAACAGGTAGGAACCACCCATTATGTGGCCCAGTATATGTTTAACACTCCTTCGAGGACTTCGCCTCCCATGGATTTAGCCAAAATGCTTGCAAAAATAGAAATGATAGAATCTCTGCATGACGAAAGATTCACTTCGATTCGCCAGACGAGAACTGGCTTGGCCAGTTTATCACCAGACCCACATATAGCTAAAGGGCAGCTTGCAACTTCATGCTTCTATCAGATGGCTTTAAACCCACAAATAATACATGTAGTTGGGTTCTGCGAGGGTGACCATGCTGCCACCCCTTCAGATATAATTGAAAGTTCTAAAATTGTAATTGGTAGCATTAATAACTACTTTTTGGGCCCTCTTCCTATGTTAGATGATAAAAAAATCCAAGAACGTAAAGAAGAACTTATCGAGGACGCTCGCTATCTCCTTAAGGCAATAAAGGAAATTGCATCAGATGATGTCATAGACCCATGGACAGACCCGTACACACTTACACGTTCTGTAGAAACAGGTCTTCTCGATACACCTCACCTTGCTGGACGCCCACATGCAGCAGGAAAAATATTTACCAAAATGATTGATGGAGCTTGCTTGGCTGTAGCTCCTGACACTTACAAGCCTCTTGATGAAAAAGAAAGGATTTCCCGGATTCTAAAATCACTTTAACCAGCAATCTTTTCCTTAAAGTATCATTATTATTTATTGAGGCCAGCAGAGAAAGGAAAGTATCTTGGATTCTTCAAGATGACGGGATTTCATAAAGAAAACAGAATTAGGACTAACGGCAATAATCTTTTGTCAATGGAATTGCAAAAATATGAAAAAAAAAGAAAAAATTCAACACCTTAAGTTTGAAGACCGCTTTGATTTAACAGAAAGTGACCTTAAAAAAATTCTTAACATTGCCCTCTCTCGAGGGGGAGATTTCGCAGAGATATTTCTTGAATATAGCATTTATCATCTGGTAAACATGGAAGAAGACATTATTAAGGAAACAGATGAAAGTATTCGTCTCGGCCTGGGAATACGTGTGCTGTCTGGAGAAAAAACTGGCTATGGCTACACAAACGACCATTCATTCGAAAAAATAAAGAAAGCTGCTCAAACAGCAGCAGCCATAGCTTCAGAGTCTTCTTTAAGGAATGCCAAGCGGTTCCTTCCTCAGTCAATCCCTCACAATTATTATCCCATTTTAACTCCTGCCCATAGTGCCCGTTTAGATACCAAAATTTCAATTGTTAAATCAGTATACTCATCTGCCCAGAAATACGATTCAAGAATCAAAAAAATAAAAGTTTCGCTCATTGACCAGATTCAACATGTAAAGATTATTAACTCAGAAGGATTAATAGTAACAGACGTTCGCCCTCTAATTAAACTTGTTTGTGTTGCTATTGCAGAAAAGGGGCAAAAAAGAGAAATAGGCTTCTTTGGAGGAGGAGGAAGAGTAGGCCTGGAATACTTCAAAAATACACTTAAGTCCGAAATCATTGGAAGTCAAGCTGCTCAGGAAGCTTTGGGTCTATTAGAAGCCAAACTTCCCCCTGCTGGAGAGATGCCAGTAGTTTTAGCTCCTGGCCACAGTGGAGTTCTAATTCACGAAGCTGTCGGCCATCTTCTTGAAGCAGATTTTATAAGGAAAAAAACTTCTGTCTTCTGGAATAAACTTGGGGGAAAAGTTGGAAACGATCAAATCAGTATTTACGACGACCCGACAATCCCCTATTTTCGAGGATCATACAATGTTGACGACGAAGGCACGATCCCCAAAAAGACCCTTCTCATACATAAAGGGAAACTGGCGGGGTTTTTACAAGACCGCCTTTCAGCAAAACTGATGAAAAAAGACCTCACAGGCCATGGACGCAGACAGGATTACACCTGTATTCCTATCCCCCGGATGAGCAACACATACATGGAAAAAGGAGAATATTCCCCTGAAGAAATCATTAAATCCGTCCAAAAAGGTCTTTATGCACAAAGGTACCAGGGAGGACAGGTTGAAGATTCAGGGAAATTCACTTTCTCTGTTAGCTCTGGGTTCCTTATTGAAAACGGAAAAATTACAGCGCCTGTAAAGCACGCAACGCTCATCGGTACAAATATCGATATTCTTAATAAAATCGAGATGGTTGGTTCTGACCTCGATTTTGGCCTTCAAACAGGAACATGCGGAAAAGGCGGACAGGAAGCACCTGTTACTGATGGATGCCCAACTATAAAGATATCCAAGATGACTGTGGGAGGCAAATAATGACAGATGAAAAGCAGACTATAGAACTCATGAACATTGCAGAAAATCTTGTGACATTTGGAAGAGTTCACGGTGCCGATGAAGTGGAAGTTGCTATAAGTGAAGGCACTGAATTTAATGTCGATATCAGGTTAGGCGAAATAGAGAGCTTGACAGAAGCCGGGTCAAAGATAATTGGGATAAGAGTCATCAAAGACATGAAAACAGCTTATGCCACATCATCTGATTTCAAAAAACGCACGCTTCAAAATCTTGTAAAAAGCGCCATTTATCGTACCACCTTAGCTGACGCAGATGAATGCTCAGGCCTGCCACCTGCACCAGAACCCATCCCAGACATAGATTCATTAGACATTTATGACCCTGAAATCCCTGAATTGGATTCACAAAAAAAGATAAAACTGGCTAAAGAAACAGAAAATATTGCTCTTGCAGATCCAAGAATCACAAATTCCCACGGAGCCAGTTTTGAGACAAGAGAGATACAAACTATTCTGGCAAATTCTAATGGATTTCTTCAAAAATACAATGAAACTTTTTGTAGTCTTAGCATTGGTCTGCAAGCTGGAGATACAGACTTCAAAGTCGAGGATTACTGGGAATCCTCAAAAAGGCATTTAAAATCGTTGGAATCCCCTGAAATAATCGCCCGCAAAGCTATAGAACGGACTGTTCGCCATTTGAACCCAAAAAAAATCCCGACAAAAACCGTTCCTGTTGTTTTCGAACCGCTCATGACTTCATGGCTCTTGGGATTTCTTTTTTCATGTGTATCAGGCATTTCAGTTTATCTAAAAGCTTCATTTCTTACGGATAAGATGAATGAAAAAATTGCAAACGAAGGAATTACAATAATCGATGACGGTCTTATTCCCGGAAAATTAGGAACGAGGCCTTTTGATTCTGAAGGAGTACCATGTGGGAAAACAATTGTCATTGATAAAGGGATTTTAAGAAATTTTCTTTGCAATTCCTATGCTGCACGCAAACTCAAACTGCAATCCACAGGAAACGCTGATGGGGCAGGCGTGGGTCCAAATAATTTCTACTTACAACCAGGCATAAAGACTCCAGAAGAGATTATTGCTTCTTTGGAAGAAGGGTTAATATTGACGCGCACAATAGGGCACGGCCTTAACCCCATCACAGGAGACATCTCACGCGGAGCATTTGGGCTTTGGGTTGAAAAAGGAGAAATAGTTTATCCTGTATCTGAAGTTACAATATCCGGAAATCTCGGTAAAATCCTTTATGACATCACAATGATAGGAGACGACCTTGAGTTTCTGAGCGCATTTTCTGGCCCTACAATAAAAATCAAGGAGCTAACCGTATCTGGCCAATAAAATTAAAATATCAAAATATATTGAAATGAGTTAATAACTTCTTGAAAGTATTAACTCATAAGTATTCATTTTATCTTTTTTCAACTACTTTTTCTTAATTGGATAAGGAGGAATTGGCGGTAGTGATTTTTCCTTTGTTTTCAGTTCTTCCAAAACGACTTCTATTGCTTTATTGAGTTGTTCATCTATTCCTTCATATTCTTTTGCTGGGTCATTATCAACATATATATCCGGCTCTACACCTTTTCCTTCGATTACCCATTCTTTTCCATCAATGCTGTACGGAGCAAACTCCGGCTTCATCATATATCCTCCGTCCACTAACGGTAAGGTCCCACGAATACCTACGACACCACCCCAGGTGCGCTTACCGATTATCTTCCCCAGTTTAAGCTTTTTAAACCTATAAGGGAAAATATCTCCGTCTGATGCGGAAAATTCATCTATCAAACAGACTTTAGGGCCCATTAAGACAGCATCGGGGTCAGGAAACTGTGTTGTATTGCGTGCCATTTCTATCATTACGATTTCGCGCCTCAAGCGCTCAATAAGCATTGGGGAGACATTTCCTCCGCCATTGCCTCTTACATCGATTATAAGAGCTTTTTTACGAAGCTGAGGATAAAAATGCTTTACAAACTCATTCAATCCCCTGACTCCCATATCAGGCACATGTATGTAACCGACCTTGCCATTCGTGGCTTTGTTTACCTTTTCTATGTTCCTTTGGACCCAATTGTAATAATAAAGAGATAGCTCATCTTTGATCGGCATAACAACTGCTTTCCAGCTCCCTTTTTCTTCTGGTTTAGAATTAACTTGAAGAGTAACTTGTTTTCCTACTGTATTCCAAAGAAATTTATATATATCTTTCATCGTGTTTGTTGGCTTCCCATTTATGGAGACAATAAAATTTCCTTCGCTAACATTGACTCCGACTTCTGTAAGGGGTGAACGTGCAGATTTATCCCAATTCTTTCCTTTTAAAATTCTTTGAATCTTGTAATACCCAGTATTTTCATCCCGCTGAAACTGCGCCCCAAGCATTCCAACAGGAATTCTCTTTGGCTGCTGGTAATCACCTCCCCCTATGTATGTATGCCCAACATTGAGCTCTCCAATCATTTCCCCAATAACATAAGTCAGATCAGCTCTATGATTTACAGCTTTAGCAAGAGGTTCATATTGACTTCTGAGCATCTGCCAGTCTACTCCATGCATATTAGGAGCATAGAAGAAATACTTCATCTGCCGCCAGCATTCATTGAAAATCTGCTCCCATTCCTCTTTTAGGTTAAGATTCATTTCCATATTAGAAAGGTCCAATTTCTCTTCTATCTTTATTTCGCTTTTTGGAATATCTATGATGGCATAAGATTTATTTTGAGATACAATCATCTTTTTCTGGTCATGTGATATTTCATATCCATTTATGTTTCCAAGCTGTGTTTCTTTTTGTTTGCTGATGTCATACATTATCAAAGATGATTTTTTATCCTTATCACCTCTTTTCATATAGTAAATTGTGTCATCAACAGAGGTTATATGCCAATAATTTGCAACTTCTATCGGCAGCTGAATTATTCGATCATTCAATCCTTCTGGATCAACCTTGATTTTTATTCCTTCTGCGTCAGGTTTTTCAGACGGAGTTTTGCTCTCTTTTTTGATTTCTCCTTTTTCTATTTTGGCTTTATCTTTGCTGTTTGGCACAACTTCATCACTCTTTGGCTCAAAAGGAGACTTTACCTCTTTTGATAGAGTGACTAAATAAATCCGCGACATAGAAAGATATGCATGATTCCATTCTGTACGGCTGAAAACCGGACCAAAATCCCTGTCAGAAACAAAAAAGAGATATTTCCCATTCGAATGAAAAGCTGGTGCATAGGAGGAGTACCATCCATCTGTTACTTCATATGATTTTTGAGATTCAATATTATAAATATATATTTTTGTCATCGTTTCAGCTTCTGGCTTTGCATAGGCAATCCACTTACTGTCAGGAGACCAAGAGTAGCTTGTGATTTCCCATGCGTCGGCTTTTGCAACTTGCACAACTTTTTTTGTCTTAATATCCAAGTAATTTAAACGAAGGAGTTTATCATTCCAGAGAATCTTTGAAGAATCCGGCGACCAGATAATCTGATATTTATAAGTATCTGCATCTTTGGTAAGCTTCTGGGGAGGGCCAGAGCCATCCTGAGGAATGATGTAAATCTCATCCTCACCAGTTGCATCAGAAATAAAAGCAATCCATTTTCCATCTGGAGACCACTTTGAGCTGCGCTCATGAACACCACAGGTATTAGTTAAATTTCGTGTGTTTCCATATTTAGCTGGGACTGTGAATATTTCTCCTCGAGCTCCAAATAAAGCTCTTTTTCCATCTGGAGAAATCTCATAGTTTGTAATTTTTTCATTTACTTCAACCAGCTTGCTTCGCCCTGAATTCATGTCATCTGCAATTATAACCGGAATTTTTTTTGCCTCTTCTTTTTCTATGTCAAAGCGGAAAAGATAACCTCCGTTTTCAAAAACAATGGCCTTGGGGGCCAAAGAAGGAAACTTAATGTCAAACTCAGAAAAATTTGTCAATTTTCGTGTCTCCTGTGTTCCTACATCATACACATACAAATTCATTTTCTTGTTTTCATCTCTATCAGAAAGGAAATAGATTTTGTCTTCATGCCACATTGGAATAATATCTTGTGCTGGATTATTTGTGATATTCTGGATTTTTTTCGTCTTAAAATCGTAGATCCAAATATCATCAGCCATTCCGCCACGATAGCGTTTCCATGTCCTGAACTCACGAAAAATCCGATTATAGGCTATTTTCTGGTCATCTTGTGAAAACGAACAAAATCCTCCTCTTGGCAAAGGAATCTGTTCTGGAGTTCCGCCTTGTATGGATGCAAGATATAGCTGTCCATTGAAATCATTCCACTCATGCATTCGCGAACGAAAGACTATTGAGGAATTATCATGCTTCCACCCCATTACAATGTTATTCGGGCCCATTCTGTCTGAGATATCATCACGGCCTAAGGTAGGAGTAAAGGTTAACCTCTTTGGAGTGCCCCCTTCGCGGGGAATTAAATAAACCTCTCTGTTCCCGTCATATTCGCCAGTAAATGCAATATATTTTCCATCAGGCGAAAACCTGGCAAATATTTCGAAACCCTCATGGCTTGTAAGTTTTCGGGCTACACCACCCTGGGAAAAGACTGAATAAAGATCCCCAGCATAGGTAAATACAATCAGGTCATTATGTATTGCAGGAAATCGAAGAAGCCGGGCTTCCTGATTGCCATAGGAACTGCCAGTCATTAAAAACACAATAATAAACAAACCCAATATTAATTTTTTTCTCACCATTCCTCCTTTATCAAGCAGATTGAAATATAAACACTTTTTTTGGAATATAACATATCCATAATCCTGAAACAAGAAATCTGTAACTGAAAAAAAACTAAAAAAACAAATTAAAACTTT
>JACUUK010000021.1 GCA_014859315.1 Candidatus Aminicenantota bacterium | reverse complement strand
GATTAAGGCATCCTTTTAGTGAGGAATTTCCAGAGATAATCCTTAGGGACTCCTAATATTCCTTTTCTCCACAATCGATCACATTTTGAGCAGATTTCCAAATCACTGATTTCGCGCTTTGCTAATTTTCTTCTCAATTCAATCATTGGCTCACCATTCCAAATTTCCATTAAGGAGGAATCTTTCACATTTCCCAGAAGATAATGGCCAAAGAAATCCTGGGTGCAAGGCAAAACAGATCCATCCCAGAAAATAGTAAGTGCATTCCAGGGAAACGTGCATACGGAGTATTTTTTTTGTGGATGACTTTTTTTCAGTTCTCCACCCCAGTTATGCAAATTTTTTATTACAAAGCTGTCTAAAGTTAAGTCCTTGAATCTACTCAAGAATATTTTTTTTTCATAGGCAAGTTTTTCTTTTTTTGAAGGACTAAAACTGATTACTTCGATAGCTGTTGTTGGCTTTTTTGCATGGGATTTTCTTTTTATTTCTAAAAACCGGACAATATTATTGACTGTTTTATTGAAATCTCCACCGATTCTTATTTTTTCGTATTGTTCCTTGTTGTAGCCGTCAAAGGAAAAGGAGAGATGGTCAAGACGGGAAGCGATGATTTTTTGAGACATTTCTTCCGTGAGAAGAGATCCATTCGTATGAAGACGTGTAAATAAATTCTTTTGCTTTGCGTAATCTATCATTTCGATTATCTGAGGATGAAGAAGAGATTCCCCCCGGTGAGCCAGGTTTATATCAAAAACGATATTATGGGATTCATCTATTATTTTCTTGTAAAGATCAAACTCCATAAATCCTTTATCTTCTTCCTTAAGATCCTTGTTTGGACACATGATACACTTGTAATTACAGTAGCTTGTGAGTTCAACCCAAAGTCTAACAGGAAGATATGGAAGCTTCGCAGACTTTTTTTTGTAGTTGTAAAAAATTCTGAGAAGCCGTGCCCAGTATTTTAATGTTGTCATTTTTTAAGCCGTTCTTCCGATTGTTTAATCACAATGGAGCAGGCCATATCGCCGATGATGTTCGTGGTTGTCCGGCACATGTCAAGAAACCTGTCAACTCCTAAAATCAAGGCAATCCCTTCGAGAGGAATGCCTATTTGTTTTAAAACCATGGCCAGGGTAATGATACCTGCAGAGGGGACTCCTGCTGCTCCAACAGATGATAAAACCGCCATTACAACAATAGTAATTTGATCCGTTACTCCTAATGGAATCCCATAAATTTGTGCAATGAAAACAGCTGCTACACCCTGATAAAGAGCTGTGCCGTCCATATTAACGGTTGCCCCCAGTGGGATGATAAAGCTGGAATATTCCCGGGAGACTCCTATGTGCTCGACGCATTCCATAGCCACTGGTAGTGCGGCGTTTGAACTTGATGTGCTGAAGGCAATGATCATGGCTTCTTTTACTGCCTTGAAAAAAAACAGAGGGTTTGTCCGTCCAAGAATAGAAACCGCAACACTGTTGATGCTGAATGTGTATATGATAAGGCCTCCAAGAACCACTAAAGAATATTTAAGAAGTGTAAAAAGAATGTCTACCCCAAATTTGCCTATCACAGCAGCAATCAATGCAAGAACTCCATATGGAGCAAGATTCATTGCGATATGAACAATTTGGATGATTGCATCATTCACGCCCTCTAAAAAGTTTAGGACTGGTTTGGATTTTTCCTTTTTAATTAAAGTAAGGGCTACTCCGAAAAGCAGTGCAATAAATATCACCTGGAGCATGTTTCCTTCGATGAGGGCTTTGAGTGGATTTGTTGGTATAACATTGATTAAAACTTCTACAAGGGACGGCTTTTCTTCCAAGCGCTGAAGGTCGATTTGGGCTTTGGACTCGAAATTTTTGTAAAGCTGGGTTTTTACCTCTTCGTTAAGGCCTTCGCCAGGTTTAACGATGTTGGCTAAAGTAAGCCCAATAGAAATCGCTATGATTGTTGTTATTACAAAATAAACTATGGTCTTCAATCCAATGCGTCCGAGTTTGCGGATGTCGCCTAAGCTTGCAGTGCCAAGCGTAAGAGAAACAAGAACCAGGGGTACAACAATCATAGTAATAAGCCGGAGAAAGATGGTCCCAATTGGTTCAATAATCTGTGCTTTTTCTCTGAATATAAGGCCAACAATGACCCCTAATATTAGCCCGATAAAAATCTTCGTGTGCAGTTTTATTTTCTTCATCTTCAATATCCGATCATTTTAAAGTAAAACTCCAAACTTATTTTTGCTTAAATAAATTTAGGATTTATCATAATTTCATAGTATTTAGAAGTCAATTTTCTTTATTATTATTTGTGCCAGTCAGGAAACACATCGTTTCCAGGGCTGTCAAAAAGAAGAAAAACTTTTTTCGTGCTCACTTCGATGATGCAGATTTTCCAGTCGCCACTATGGCTGTATTGGATTGAGGAGTTGAATACGATGTGTTTTCCGTCTGGAGACCATGAAGGGAAATAGTCATATGTCTCGGTTGTTTTTGTCAGCAGGGCCTTATGGCTTCCGTCCGGGTTCATTAGCCAGATATCGCCTTTTCCATCTGCTTTTGATGAAACGTAAGCTAATTTTTTTCCGTCTTTAGAGAATCGTGCTCGACAGCTCTTTCCTCCTTCCTCAAGAAATTTGACTTCCTTTTGTTGCACATCATAGATTCCAACATCCCATCCGAACCTTCGTTTGCCAGTAAAAACCACAAGTGGAGCTACAGGTGAATGGTTAGCTATTGCATGAGTGGAAGAGTAGTTGGGGATAATTTTTGCAGTTCTTTTTGTGTTTATATTGAGTTTAAACAGGACTTCTGTTTTCCGGAGAAACTGTTTTATTTCTTTAGTATACCCGATTGTTTTGTCGTCTGGAAACCAGAAAGGATCTCTTTCATCTTCAAGGGAAGAAGTGATTGGGGTGATCTCTGTTCCATCCGGATTCATGATATATATGTCAAAATTACCTTTTTCATTGGATGAGAAAGCAATCTTTTTCCCATCGTGCGACCAGACAGGATATTCATCTTCCCAAGTGTTATCTGTTAATTTTTGTATTCCTTTGTTTGTCATCAAGTAAATTTCGTTGTCTCCGTCAAAATTCGACTGGAAGATTATCTTTCCCTTAAAATCACAGTGAGGCCCGAAATCTTTTACCTTTTGGCTTTTGTCAAATGCAGTTCCTACCTTTGTAGCTTTAGGGGAAATTAAAAAAATGGATATTAAAATGGATATTAAAATGAATATAAAGATAAAACTCAAAAGAAAAATAAATTTTCTTGTGTTTTTTTTCATTTTTTCATTAATTATTTTTTTTATATATAAAATGGGCCTCATTTCTTCAGCGCCTTAAAAATGAAATTGGATGTACTGTTAAAACGGCCTGAAGCAGGGAGGAATTTTTCGATTTGAAAACCCTTGCTTTCCAGGAAGCCTTGTATCTCAGAAGGCCTGTAATAATGCCTTATGGGAACAAAGTACCAATCCATGATGAGTTCCTCTAATTTTTCTCCTTTGCGTGATTTTTCTCTTTTTTTGAAGAAAAAGACTACAGGAGAAAGGAAGACTGCAAGGATTTTAGAGATAAGCTTCCACGTTTTTTTTGGAGTGTGAATAAGGGTGTTACGTATGATTTCATGGATGAATGTGAGTCTTGTGCGGGTGTAAACTGCAAGAAGGAGTGATCCCTCTTTTTTAAGTACTCTTATAAGTTCGTTTATCGCTTGAAAAGGATCGGTCGTATGATGGACAGTTCCCCAAGCCCAAACAATGTCAAAGTTTTCATCTGGAAACGGCAGGTGAAGCATGTCTTCCTTTAAAAACTCCACGTTTTCCAAGGCAAATTTTTTTTTAAGATTCTGTGCTGTATTTAGACTGCCTTCACTGATATCGATACCGGTTACTTTGGCAGCGCCATTGTTTGCAAATATGATGCTGAATATGCCAGTGCCGCATCCAGCATCGAGCACTGTCTTGTTTTTTATTTCATCTGCCGAGTAAAATATTTTCCAATGCTTTTCGGAATCCTCGTACTCAGGAATGTACTTAGTCCAAACAACATCGTAAAACTTTCCAACCTTTTCTTTATTCATGACTATTCATTCGCATTTTCTTTTTTAGCTCATAAACCCCGCTCGAATCTTGAGGGGCATGCTGGACAATAGTGTATAAATTCTGTTTGACGAAGTCAATGATTTTGCAGGTGCGCTTCTCCAATTCCGTGATAGGATGAAGGTATTAAGACCCGGGGGTGGTTTTGCTCCCCTGTAAATCTTCGAAGGTCGCTTCAGCTATCCCCAGGTCTTCCCTGTAAAAAGTGGGCCTTATTATAATAAGCAAGAATATAAGCAGTTCAGATGTTTCAAAAACATATAAGGATTCATAGCCACTTATGTTCTTTATACCATAAGATGGTTTGCGCCATTCCTTTCTTAAAATCAGTTTTAGGGGAATAAAATAAATCTTTTTTTGCTTTCTGAATAGACAAGGGCTTTGGGTTTGTAAAAAATGCAAGCTTTCCCATTGTGAGGGGGGATTCTTTCTTTAGAAGGCGAAAAGTTTTTTCCATGGGCCAGGCAGCAAGTTTCACCGGGAAAAGAGGAATAGAGAATCGAGGGATTGTTTTTTCTAAGGCAGAGGCAATGGTTTCTACGATTTCTCTCACTGTAAGGACTTCATCTCCTGCAAGGTGGTATATTTCTCCTGACCTCGCCTTTTCTGTGCACAGGAATGTGCCATGAAGAAGATCTTCAATATATACAGGAGTCTGCAACGTGTGTCCCCTGGTAACGAGGATAAATCTTCCCTTGGCAATCGCATTAATCAGTTTGAAAGTCCGCTTGTCCCCTGGCCCATATACCCAGCCAGGTCTGATGATAACAACGTCCATGCCTTCGCGTGAATGCTGGATAGCGATGCGTTCCCCTTCAAGCTTTGTTTTGTCATATATGTCCTTCGGATTTAAAGGATATTCTTCATCAGCGATTTCATCCTTCTGGACTTTTCCTAATACGCCTGCTGAACTGAAATGCACAATTCTTTTGACCCCTGCATTGCAGGCCGCCTGGAGAACGGTCTCTGTGCCAACCTTATTAACCCGGAAAAATTCATCTTTTTTAATGAGAGAGGCTCCTAATGAAGATGCTAAATGAAAACATATGTTTACATCTGTCATTGCCTCTTTCAGTAATTGATAGTCTCCGATATCTCCATGAATTATTTCGCAATTGGTGCTTTCAGGGATAGGGCTTTTGTGGGAAAGAGCACGGACTTTCCAGTTGTTTTTTAAAAGAGCTTCTAAAAGGTAGCTTCCTATAAAACCTGAGGCTCCAGTTATGAAAGCTGTTCTTGTCATGATTATTTATTGGAACAATGGTTTTCTTCAGCTGTTTTCAGAGTTTCAGTGATTCTTTTCAGGTAATTTGCATATGTAAATTGTACGCTGGCCAATTCTTTCGCGTGTTGCGCCCGTGCTTTTGCTTCTTCGTCAAAGAGAGCAAATGAAATTCCCTGCGCTAACTCTTCAGAAGTTGGAGGAACAAGCACAGAGATATTATCATTGAGAATTTGTGTATGCGTCCAAAGATTTGTGGCTACAACAGGTTTGCCGGACCTGAGGAATGAGTAGATTTTTAAAGGTGTGTTTGTTCCTGCAGTTCGCGGAGATACAAGCACATCAGCAATAGAAATATACGCAGGCACCTGAGATGGAGGGACTTGGCCTGTGAATCGGACTCTCTCACAAATATTCAGTTCTTCAACTTTTATTTTCATGTTTTTTATGTCGTCCTTGCTGCCTCCGACCAGCAGGAAGATGACTTTTTTGTTGTTTAATTTTGAAGCAGCATCCAAAAGCAATGGAATTCCTTGGTAAGGGAGAAAATTGCCTGTATAAAGAACAATTTTTTCCTCGTCTGAGGCATACATTCTGCGGAGTTCATTTAATTTGCCTTTTGAAATGGTGGGATACTCAAAATCAATAAAATTTTCAATTAGAATTGTTTTTTTTCCGAATCCTTGTTTTTGAACTGTCTTAAAAAGATCCTGGCATATAACGATGACTGCGTGGGAATATTTCAAGACAAATTTTTCAAGTTCGGTAAAAATGCGTTTCAAAAAGGAAGAATGGGAGAAGTCAAAATTGGCTAACTGCTGGGGAAGGCTGGAATGCATATCATAAATATGGGGAAGCCCCCAGATTTTTGCCAAAATCACTCCAGCCCAGGCAGCTTCTTCATGTGAAAAAATCATGTGATAGGGTTCCCGTGTGAGCTGCCAGGCAGCTTTAAGAAAGAGGAGAATGTCCAAGGGGATTTTGATAAAAGAAGGACCGATTTTAATTTTTTTTATAAAAAGAATATTTGGAACGCGCAGGATTTTCACGTTGGCAATTTCTTTGTCTTCACCAAGAGGGTAAGTTACAAGGTCAATTTTATGGCTTAAATCCGAGAGTGCTTTCAGCCGGAAATACACACTTATAGGGGTCCCCCGAGGTTGGAAGAAAGGTTCCGGGGCAAGCATTAATATTTTCATCGGGCAGACAATTTAATTTGAAGACTCAGAGGAATCAGAGTCTATGATTTCACGAATAAAGTAAATTTTCTTATTTGCGGACTCATGATACGCCCGCACCATTATTTCTGCCAATAGGCCGAGTGTGATGAACTGGATCCCTATAACAATGAGCAGAATGGAAAGGAAAAGCATAGGGCGGCCACTTATTCCATGTTTTAAGATAAGCCGCTCATAAGACAGGTAAATGCCTATAGCAAAGCCCGTGCTGCTGCTGACGAGCCCAAAAAGGCCAAAGATTTGAACTGGCCGGGTTGAATAGCTTAATAAAAATTTTACTGTTAAAAGGTCGAGGATGACTTTAACAAAGCGTAATAAACTGTATTTGGATTTCCCATGTTTTCTTGACCGGTGATTGACCGGAATTTCTGCAATGGATACACCCATGTTGCTGGCTATGGCAGGGATAAATCGGTGGAGTTCTCCGTAAAGATTGAGGTTTCGAATAACATCACGTCTGAAAGCCTTCAACGTGCATCCGTAATCATGAAGTTTTACACGAGTGATTTGAGAAATAAGCCAGTTAGCAATAATTGAGGGAAGGCGGCGAGTGAAAAATTTATCTTTTCTCTTTTTTCTCCAACCGCTAACAATGTCGTATCCTTCATCGATTTTCTGGATCAGAGGACCAAAATCTTTCGGGTCATTTTGTAAATCTGCATCCATGGATATGATGATATTTCCCTTGGAGTAATCAAAACCTGCAGAGAGGGCTGCTGTTTGGCCGAAATTTTTTCTTAGTTTTATGATTTTAACTTTCGGGTCCTGTTTCTGAATTTTTTTTAGCACAGGAAATGAACCGTCACTGCTTCCATCATCTACGAAGATGATTTCATAAGATTTTTCAAACCCAAGGCATGCGTCGACGATTTCATTATAAAGTTCAGATAAATTGTCTGCTTCGTTACAGACTGGGATAACTATAGAAATGTCTAAATGTCCGGATGTTTTCATCCACGTCAATATATCATAATAGGTATTAAATGGTAAATAGAATAATGCCATACAGCTAAATCTTTGAAGTGTGCTTCAGCCATCCTTAGGTAATAATCCCTTTATCCTGTCACGGGAAATGGAGATGCATGCTTCAGAAACCTTAGTAACGCTTTTGATTTTTTAATAATGATAAACATGATAACATAAGTGTAATATGATAATTATTAAATATATAATGAAATATATAATGATAAAAAGTATAAAACCTGTAAACGAATTAAGTTGACAACAATCAATGTATATTTTAAAATTTTTCTAAAGAATCATAATGACCGAAAAAACGATCCTTATAGTTGACTACGATAAAAAAAGCTTAGAATCTTTGGTTAACCTTTTTTCACCATATAAACTAAAGATTCTGACTGCTACAGATGGAATGGCTGCTTACGAAATATACAAGACAGAAAATCCGAACTTGGTCATCCTTGAAGCCATGCTCCCAAAACTGCATGGCTTTGATTTAACTCAAAAGATATACGAAGAAACAAAGGGAAGCATTCCTGTTGTGATTGTCACAGGGCTCTACAAAGGGCCTCAATATAAAAAAGAAGCCCTTCGCGCTTTTGGTGCGGCGGATTATTTTGAGAAGCCTTTTGATAAAACCAAATTTGTAAGCATTGTCATGAAGTTAGTTCAGGATGAGATGGACATACATGAAGAACTTCCAGATCCTGATTCTGTCCTGAGCATGCTTTCTGAGATTGAAAAAGAGAACCTACAGCCATCCAATAACGAATAGCTCACTGAATTATTTTAATAAGGAAAATCTGTTGATTTTTTCAGG
The DNA here is from genome assembly GCA_014859315.1 of Candidatus Aminicenantota bacterium. Taxonomy (GTDB): domain Bacteria; phylum Acidobacteriota; class Aminicenantia; order Aminicenantales; family Aminicenantaceae; genus Kmv29. The sequence continues at coordinate 12,660 of JACUUK010000021.1, read as the reverse complement.
CGTTATTTTTTGAAGTCTTGCGAAAAATAAATAAATCCTTTAGTATTTAATGGCTTTTATGCCTATTAATGTAAAGAAGCAAGAATTCAATTTCGAGGAAAAGTAATGTCAAACCTTTGGACAAGGTGTAACAATTGCCGGCGAATTCTGTATAAACAAGATATTTTTGAAAACAAAAACGTTTGTCCAGAATGTAACTTTCACTTCAGACTTTCCGCGCCAGAGCGCTTGGAAATGCTTTATGATGAAGGGCGGTATGAAGTTTTTGATGAGAACATCTATCCGCTTGACCCTCTTCATTTTGTGGATTCGAAGAAGTATGATGATCGTTTAAAGGAGAACATTAAAAAGACATCCCTTGTTGAGGCATGCATCAATGCTGTAGGCAAGATAGACGGTATCGAAGTAATAATTGTTGCTATGGACTTCCGGTTTATGGGCGGAAGTATGGGCTCGGTCGTAGGAGAAAAAGTGACACGGGCATTAGAAAAAGCCCTTCAAGAAAGAAAGCCGATAATTATTATTTCATGTACAGGCGGAGCAAGAATGCAGGAAGGAGTCCTGTCTTTGATGCAGATGGCGAAAACAAGCGCGGCCATTGGGAAACTACAAGATGCGGGTATTCCTTATATTTCGGTCCTTACAGATCCTACAACTGGAGGGGTAACTGCAAGCTATGCTATGCTGGGAGATATCAATATTGCTGAGCCCAATGCTCTCATTGGCTTTGCTGGACCGCGTGTGATAGAACAGACAATTAAAGAAAAACTTCCTAAAGGATTCCAACGGTCGGAATTTCTCCTCAAGCACGGCCTTCTTGACGATGTTGTGGAAAGAAAAAACTTGCGCTCGTATTTAATTAGAGCATTACGCCTTTTTCTCAACCGATTTTCATGAATTACCAGCAATGCCTGAGGTATCTTGAGGAAATCCAAAACTTAGGCATTAAATTTGGCTTGGAAAATGTCAGAACCCTGCTGGATGCTATCAATAATCCTGAGTCAAAATATCCCACTATTTTAGTTGCGGGGACCAATGGAAAAGGGTCTGTATGCGCTTTTTTAACCCGAATCCTGACTCTTCATGGATTTAAAACAGGACTTTTCACTTCTCCTCACCTTATCCGGGTAGAGGAAAGATTCCGTATAGGGAATGAACTCATTTCAAGGGAATCTTTTGCACAGCTTTTAAGCCTTCTCAGGCAAAAAATTGAAGAGCTAATCAACAGAAAAAAATTACTTGCACCTATTACATATTTTGAGATTTTGACTTGCCTTGCTTTTCTTTTTTTTCATAGGCAAAACGTCAGAATAGCCGTTCTTGAGGTCGGAATGGGAGGAAGATTTGATGCTACTAATGTGGTAACGCCAATCCTTTCAGTTATTACGACTATTTCTGCTGAGCACCAAAAATTCCTTGGGGAAAGTCTTGGCCAGATAGCCTTTGAAAAAGCAGGGATTATCAAGACAGGAGTCCCAGTTATTTGTGGAGTTAGACACAGGGAAGCGTATGAAACGATAAAAAAGAGAGCAGCTGAATTAAGAGCTCCTTTTATTGGCGTGTTTGATGAAAAAGGGTGCTTCAAGAAAAAAAAGAAGGAAGGGTTTAATTATACATTTCTTTACAAATTCAAAAGCGAAAGCCATATATATACCCCATCGATTTTAGGAGAGCATCAAGGAAGGAATGCTGCCGTTGCGATTGCAGCTTCTCAGGTAATCAGCCAGCGCTGGAATCAACTGAAGAAGGAAACCATTATACAGGGGATAGAAAGCACTCGATGGGAAGGCCGCATGGAAATTCTGTCTAAAAATCCTCTTTTCATCGTCGATGGTGCTCACAATGAAGAAGGAGCCAGGGCTTTAAGAAAGTATATCGAGGAATTTATTTCAATTCCTATTGTACTTATTTTTGCATGCATGCGGGATAAAAAAATTGAATCTATAGCCGATATAATTTTTCCTTTGGCAAAAAAAATAATCTGCACGCGCTTTTCTTATTTCCGGGCAGCCTCCCCAGAAGACATATTAAATAGAGCTCAGAAATTCAGCTCCAGGATTATTCTTGCCCCTCATGTGACAAAAGCTATAGAACTTGCTTTTAAAAATGCTCCTTCCAATGAAGTTGTAATCAGTGCAGGATCACTTTATTTAGTTGGTGAAATCAAAAAATATTTTAGGCCTCAAGCCTTAATCCCTTCATCCTATCAAGGGGAAAAAGGCCCTTAAAATGAGACATAACTGCTTGCTTTTTTAGGTTATTCATGGTAAATTTTCCCCTAATTTTATTGGCTTTTTAGTGTTTTCATTATGCTTGAAATAGATGCAACTTTCCTTGTAACATTTATCATTGTTTGGATACTTGTGATTGTTCTGACAAAGGTTTTCTATAATCCTGTTCGCCGCACGGTTCAAAGTCGAAAGAATAAGCTTGATGAGGACCGGAAAGCCACTGAAAAGGCCCTTGAGAATTATGAAAGAACGATTATTGAGATTGAAGAAAAACTCAAAAAAGCTCAAGCTGCAGCGCAAGCAACCCAATACAAATTTGAACAAGAAGCAATCCAAGAAAAGGAACGAATGCTTGAAGAGATATCCACAGAATGCAGAAATCAGATAGAAGGAGCCAAAAAAGAGTTGGCGCTCCAACTGGAAAAATTGAAGAAGGACCTCGATTCCCAAAGCCGAACTCTTGCAAAAAGAATAGAAGAAAGGCTTTTACACTGATGATGAAGAAAAAACAGATTATTCTTATTCTTGTTGCCATTCCGTTTTTCCTTTTCATGCTATCTCCCGAAGAGGGAAGCCATTCATCGCATTATGCTGAATTCATAGGAAAGATGATAAATTTTATTGTGCTTTTTGGGGGATTAGCCTATCTTTTACGAAAGCCTGCCATCGATTTTCTTCAGAAGAGAGGCCAAGAGATTGCCCAATCCTTGGAAGAAGAGGCAGATTCGAGGCAGGAATCAGAAAAAAAACTTCGAAAGGCAAAAATTCGTTTGGAAAAGATTGCTAAAGAAATTGAAGCCCTCAAAGGAGAAGCTGAAAAAGAAGGCCAAAATAGAAAAAAAGAAATCATTCATACTTCCAAGCAAGAAGCAGAAAGGATGAAAAAGCTTGCCAAACAACAAATTGACATGTTGACAAAGGCAAGTATTAGGGAATTAAAAGAATATGTTGCCGAACTTATCACAGCGTCGGCAGAAGAGAGAATCCAGAAAAGAATAACCCAAAGGAAACATACATTTCTTATCGATCAATCGATTGAACAGATAGAGAAACTTTATGAAAAATCGAATTATAATTAAAAGGTATGCACAAGGATTTGTTAACTCTGTTAAAGATAAACAAGAGTTTACTGTCCTCTACAAGCAGTTGACTGCTTTCGAGAACCTGCTATCTGCACAAGAAGAAGTAAAAGATGCGTTAACCAGCCGGTTTCTTACTGTGACAAAAAAGAAAGAGATTGCCGAGCAGATACTTGAAAAAATGGAGATGGAGAAGAAAGTTTTGCGCTTTATTCTTCTCCTGGTCCAGAATAACCGGTTGGAACTTTTCTCTGCTATTTGGAAGTCCTTGCCGGATGTATGGGATGAGACAAAGGGGATTTCCGTATTTGAGGTATTCTCAGTAGTTCCTTTGACAGACAAACAGAAGCAGAAATTAACGGAAAAACTTGAGTATTTGGAAAAAAAGCCGGTTTCTTTGAAATACAAAATAGATCCTACTCTGATAGGTGGGCTTTCTGTAAAAAAGGGAAATGTCATATATGATATTTCGATAAAGGGAAATTTAATGAGACTCAAGGAATTAATGAGCGAAGGATAGGCGGTAAAATGGAAATTAAAGCGGATGAGATTAGCAAGATAATTCAAAAGCAAATCGAAGGCTATGAAGCCGGTGTGGACATCAAAGAAGTCGGAACCGTGACTTCTGTGGGTGATGGAATTGCCCGAATATATGGTTTGGACTGGGTTATGTACAACGAACTTATAGAATTTCAAAACGGGGTTTTTGGCCTTGCCCTTAACTTAGAGGAAGACAATGTTGGGGCGATTCTTTTAGGAGAGAGCCATCTCGTGAAAGAAGGTGATATTGTTAAACGTACTCATAGGATCGTACAAGTTCCATCAGGGCCAGCATTGATTGGAAGGGTTATAAATCCACTTGGAATGCCTTTGGATGATAAAGGTCCTATAAAGAGTGATAAATATATGGCAGTCGAGCGCCTCGCTCCAGGCGTTGTTGAACGTATGCCTGTGAAAGAGCCTTTACAGACTGGAATAAAACCTATCGATGCAATGATTCCGATAGGAAGAGGTCAGAGAGAGCTTATTATTGGAGACCGCCAGACAGGGAAGACGGCCATTGTGATTGATGCAATCATCAACCAGAAAGGCAAAGATATGATTTGTATCTATGTGGCAATTGGACAGAAGAATTCTACAGTTGCTTATATCATCGAGACGTTAGAAGAGCATGGTGCTATGGATTATTCGATTGTTGTTGCTGCAGGAGCCAGTGACCCATCGTCTCTACAATACCTTGCGCCATATTGCGGGTGTGCAATAGGTGAATATTTTAGAGATAACGGCCAACATGCTCTCGTGGTGTATGATGATCTTTCCAAGCATGCCGCAGCTTATCGGGAAATATCTCTTTTATTACGCCGACCTCCAGGAAGAGAAGCATTCCCAGGGGATGTTTTTTACTTGCATTCCCGGCTTCTCGAGAGAGCGGCAAAATTCAATGAAGAAAATGGAGGTGGTTCCTTGACTGCCCTGCCTATCATCGAAACCCAGGCAGGAGATGTTTCTGGATATATTCCAACAAATGTTATCTCTATAACGGATGGACAGATTTACTTGGAGCCAGAATTATTTAACGCAGGCATCCGGCCAGCCATCAATGTCGGGATATCTGTTTCAAGGGTTGGAGCCAACGCGCAAATCAAAGCTATGAAACAGGTGGCAGGGAAATTGCGCTTGGAATTGGCTCAATACCGTGAACTTGTGACATTTGCTCAATTCGGTACAGAATTGGATAAAACAAGTAAAGCCCAGTTGGACCGTGGTGAAAGACTTACAGAAACCCTGAAGCAAAAGCAGTATGAACCATTGCCTGTAGAAAAACAAATTCTGATTATTTATGCAGGGACGAGAGGATTTTTAGATGAGATTGAAGTCTCTAAAATTTCAGATTACGAGGTGAAGCTTTATGAATATTTTGAAAAGGAGCATACTCCTTTGGTAAAGAAGTTAGCTGAAAAGAAGGAAATTGATGCAAGTTTGGATGAAGCAGTAAAATCTGCTATAACGTCATTCAATAAAAAATTCAAGGAACAAATAAAGTAACATGCCAGCACTAATTGACCTTCGCAGAAGAATCAGGAGCGTCAGAAACACCCAGCAGATTACCCAGGCGATGAAGACTGTTGCTACCGCTAAATTAAAGAAAGCCCAGCGGACCGTGCTTGAAGCCAGGCCTTATTGGCATAGCAGTCCTGATTTGATTTCAGAGATTGCTTTATGGGTAACACGCGAGAGCCATCCGCTTCTTTCCAAGAGGAAAGAGAAAAAAATTATAGGAATAGTCATTACATCAGATAAAGGATTATGCGGTGCTTTTAATAGCAATCTACTTGAGGAAGCGAAGTCTTATTTTGAAGAAAAGTCGCAAACCAGCGATGTCCGGCTGGTTTTGATAGGGAAAAAAGCCCGGTCCTTCTTCAAGAATTCTCCCTATACTGTGGAGCGTAGTTATTCAGATGCGATTCAAAAACTGACTGAGGAAGATTTTAATGACCTTGCTCAATTATTAATTCACAAGTATTTGTTCCATAAAGTGGATGCTGTTTATGTGGCATATAACGAGTTTAAATCTATTCTTGCTCCTCGTGTAACAATTGCGAAAATTCTTCCAATTGAGCCTCCTGAGAAGAAAGCTAAAGATGCATATGGTGATGAGCTGGAATATTTATTTCCAGATTGGGAGCCTGCAATGATCCCTCTTATTCAGACGCTGCTGCCTTTATACATCAAAAGTCAGTTTAGGCATTTCTTTTTTGAATCTTTTGCAGCTGAGCATGCGGCCCGCATGATGGCTATGGATAATGCTACGAAAAATGCAGAGGATTTAGTAGAGGAATTAACCATGGATTTAAATAAAATCAGGCAGGCAGGCATCACCAAGGAGCTTCTGGAAATCATGACAGCAGTTGAAGCTCTGGCAAAAAAATAGAACACATGGAGAAAAAAATGGCTAAAACCGATAAAAAAGTGAAAAAGAATCCCAAAAAAAAATCCAAGGTTAATATTGAGTCAGGATCTTTAAAACTTGCTCAAACACAGGCCAAGCTTAAGAGCGGCCGTGTTGTCCAGGTGATTGGCCCTGTTGTCGATGTAGAGTTCAGGGATGCCGAACTGCCTGAAATTTATAACGCTGTGCGCATAACAAGCGAAGGGTTTGATACTCCTACACCTATTGATATAATTGTCGAGGTGGAGCAGCATTTGGGAGAAGATAAGGTGAGGTGTGTTTCAATGCACCCAACTGATGGCCTGGCAAGAGGAATGAAGGCAATTGATTTAGACTCGCCTATTCAGGTGCCTGTTGGAGAAGGAACTTTAGGGCGATTGATGAATGTCATTGGGGAGCCGGTTGACCATCAAGGGCCTATTAAAACAAAAATTAAATATCCTATACATAGAACTCCCCCTTCTTTAGAAGATCAGAGCACAAAACTTGAGATATTTGAAACAGGCATTAAAGTTATTGACCTCATTCAGCCGTTTTTAAAGGGAGGCAAGATCGGCCTCTTTGGAGGAGCAGGAGTTGGAAAGACCGTTATCATCATGGAATTAATACATAATGTAGGGTTAAAACATGGAGGTTATTCTGTTTTTGCAGGCATTGGTGAACGGACAAGAGAAGGAAATGACCTCTGGTTAGAGATGAAGAATTCGGGCGTCATTGATAAGACAGCTCTGATTTATGGACAGATGACAGAACCACCCGGAGCACGATTGCGTGTTGGATTAACAGCTCTTTCTGTGGCTGAGTATTTCAGAGATGAGATGAATCAGGATATTCTCCTTTTTATTGACAACATATTCCGTTTCGTTCAGGCGGGCTCTGAAGTCTCTGCACTTCTTGGCCGTATGCCTTCTGCTGTGGGCTATCAACCTAATTTAGCCTCTGAACTTGGAGAGCTTGAAGAGAGAATCACTTCCACTAAAAAAGGTTCTATAACGTCAGTCCAAGCTATATATGTTCCTGCAGATGATTTTACTGACCCTGCTCCAGCCACGACCTTTTCACATTTGGATGCAACAACAAATCTTTCGCGGGCTTTGACAGAAATGGGAATTTATCCTGCGGTTGACCCTTTAACTTCATACTCAAGAATCTTGGATCCAAGAGTGATAGGAGAGGAACATTATCAGGTTGCAAAGGAAGTCAAGGAAGTCCTTCAGAGGTATAAGGATCTTCAAGATATCATCGCTATTCTTGGAATGGAGGAACTTTCTGAGGAAGATAAAATCATTGTCGCAAGAGCAAGAAAGATCCAGCGGTTTCTATCTCAACCATTCCATGTGGCAGAGGAATTTACAGGGAGGCCAGGGAAGTATGTCCCTGTAGCTGATACAATCAAAGGGTTTAAAGAAATCATAGAAGGCAAGCATGATGATAAACCCGAACAGGCATTTTATATGGTTGGTGGAATTGAAGAAGTCATTCAGCGTGCTGAGGAGTTGGAATCCGAATGAGCGAGAATATTCCTTCGACTCTTCGAGTAAAAGTGATAACTCCACAAAAATTACTTTTTGATGAGGAAGTTCAAGAGATCTCTCTTCCTGGAATGGATGGGTATTTGGGAATTCTTCCGGGCCATAGGCCTTTGATTACGGCTATAGGAGAGGGTAACATTACTTGCCGCCGTCGAAGGGGAGAGGAACAGTTTTTTATCCATGGAGGATATGCCCGTGTCATGCCAGGGCAAGTCCTTGTATTTACAGAATTGGGCAGGGGGGAGTCTGATAAAGAGTCTGATAACAATGTTGAAGGATGAAAATGAAACCCTGGATACTTTTTATTATGGGCGTATCTTCCTTTTGCAGAAAAAAAAGGGATACCGCTTTTCCGTAGATGCCCCCCTTTTAGCAGACTTCATTCAGACAAAAGAATCTGACAATCTTTGTGAATTCGGAACAGGGAATGGAGTTATTTCTCTCCTTTTAAGCATGAAACCATTTAACAGTATTACGGCATTGGAGATTCAGGGTTCTTTGGCAAGACTTGCCCTTAGGAATGTGCGCTTGAATCATCTTGAAGGAAAAATATTTGTGGTTCAGGCAGACCTTCGGAATTTCTATCCTCTCAAAAAGTTCGACGTAGTTTTTTCCAATCCTCCTTATATAAAGAAGAAAACAGGGCACCTTAGTGCTTTAGATGAAAAATCAATTGCCAAACATGAGTTAAAGTGTGATATTTTTGGTATAATGCGAAAGACAGCAGATATCATGAAAAAGAACGGACGCGCATATTTCATATTTCCGACAAAAAGGAAAAAAGATTTCATGTCGGCCGCAAAAAAAAGTAATTTAAGGATTAAAACTCTACGGTTTGTATTCCCGCAACAACACAAGGATTCTAATTTCTTTATGGCCGAATGCGATTTCTTTTCGGAAAGAATCACGGAAACGACTCATTTTATTCTTTATGATGAGACCGGACAGTACACGCCAGAAGCCAAGAAAATATTTTCAGGGAGTTGACATGCTACGAATTTTTAAGAGGCTAAAGGAATTATATAAATACCGTGCTCTCATACAGAACTTGGTAAGCCGCGAGCTAAAGGCCAGGTACAGAGGGACAGTGTTTGGATTTCTTTGGTCGTTTCTCAACCCGCTTCTTTTAATGATTGTTTATACGGTTGTTTTTGGTTTTATCATAAGGCCACGAGACCCAGCTTTTGAAGGGTCGCCTTGGCTGTATGCTCTTTTTCTTTTCTGTGGAGTCCTTCCGTGGGTCTGGTTCTCTTCTTCCAGTCTGGAGTCGGCCAATGTTTTAATGGTACAGGGGAATTTGATTAAAAAGCTCCTTTTCCCTGCGGAAGTGCTTCCTATTGTCGTCGTCACAAGCAACCTGGTTCATTTCCTTTTCGGGCTTCCTGTTCTCCTTATTTTTGTCCCTATTTTGGGGAAAGGCTTTACGCCTTATCTGCTGTTTTTGCCATTGGTAATTTTAGTTCAGTTTGTTTTTTCATTAGGATTTTCTCTCTTGATTTCTGCTCTGACGGTCCATTTCAAAGATATCAAGGATATTTTGGCAAATGTGTTAACCTTTTGGTTTTTTGCCTCCCCGATTATTTACCCGGTTACATTTGAAACGATTCAAAAGTCAAAAGTTCTTACACTGTTTTTAAACTTGAATCCAATGACTCATATCATGCAGGGATATCAAAATTGTGTATTTTATGGAACTCTTATCCGCTGGAAAAAACTTGGCGTGACTTTTCTTGTAGCATTGGTTTTGTTATTTGTGGGCTATTATATTTTTGATAGACTCCGTGAGTCTTTTCCTGAGGAGGTATAAGTGCTTGCTATCGAAGTGGATAGAGTATCACGAATTTATCAAAAATACTCATCCCGCCATCGGTTTAAAACGTTTAAGAGTGCATTATTAAAAGGAGATCTCTTTAGTTCTTTAAAGCCCGATGAAACAGTGACTGCTTTAGATAATGTTCACTTTAATGTAGAAAATGGAACATCCTTTGGAGTAATTGGGGAGAATGGCTCTGGGAAAAGTACTCTTTTAAAAGTGATTGCAGGTATCGCCAAGCCGACTTCTGGGCGGGTATCTGTCCATGGCAAGGTTTCAGCGCTAATTGAACTTGGGGCAGGGTTTCACCCTGAAATCACTGGCCGGGAGAATGTTTTTATAAATGGAATTATGCTGGGGCTTACAAAGAAGGAAATTAAAGAAAAATTTGATGATATTGTTAAATTCGCCGAACTCGAGGAATTTATCGATGCGCCGGTGAAAACATATTCTTCAGGCATGTATATGCGCCTCGGATTTTCCGTAGCTGTCAATGTAAATCCCGATATTCTGCTCATCGACGAGGTTCTTGCTGTGGGTGATGCATCATTTGTTCCCAAGTGCCTGGACAGAATCAATGACTTTCGCAGGAGGGGAAAAACCATTCTTTTCGTTAGTCATGATCTTTCAACAGTGGAGAAGATTTGTGATAGAGTTGCTTGGCTAAAAAATGGAAGAATTCAGACAATTGGGGAGCCGAAAAGAGTAGTGGATGCCTATCTTCAAGATGTTCTGGGAAAACATGAAGAAACTTTTGAGAAGCGCCAGCAAGAATTGCAAACGGAACAAAACTGGGAAGAAGAGAGGCGCGAGAACCGATGGGGAAGGCGCGAGGTCGAAATAAAGAGAGTCAGGCTTAAGAGCCGAAGCGGCAAGGAAAAACATGTTTTTTCACCAGATGAAGGAATGGTTATAGAATTAGATGTCCAGTCATTTTCCTCCATCACAGATTTTGTGTTTGGTGTTGGTATCTTTAACTCACAGGGGATTTGTTGTTATGGGACAAACACGAATCTTGAGGATTATGAGCCAGTTAAAATCAACAGAGAAGGCAAGCTGGTTTTGAAGATTGACCGGCTCAACCTTATAAACGGAACTTATTATCTGGATATAGCGGTTCATAAGAAGGATGGTTATCCATATGATTATCATCGAAACCTGTATTCCTTTATGGTTTCTTCTATGTACAAGGATGAGGGAATTTACCGCCCCAAACATTCATGGAATTTTTCTCCAGAAATACAGATAAAATCAAAAAGTGAAAAGGAATAATTAGGCAGCAGATAAAAAAATCTTGTTATTTTAATTGACTTGAGGCCTTATGAAGCAAAAGATTTTTTCTATCGATGAAATAATAAGATTTCGGCGTAAATGGAAAAGCGAAAATAAGAAGGTGGTTTTCACGAACGGATGCTTTGATATCCTCCATGGCGGGCATGTTTATCTTTTTAAAGAGGCCAAAAAACATGGAGATATCCTTATTGTTGCCGTAAATACGGACGATTCCATACAAAAAATCAAGGGGCCTTCCCGGCCGATTTTTCCATTGAAGGAAAGGCTTGAAATATTAGAAGCCATCGAGCATATCGATTGTCTTACTTCGTTTTCTGAAGAGACTCCACAAAAAATAATCGCGTCTATATTGCCGGATGTCCTGATTAAAGGAGGAGATTGGCAATCAGAGGATGTTGTTGGAAGAAAACAGGTGGAAGAAGCTGGAGGAAAAGTGATGATTGTTCCTTTTCGCAAAGGATGTTCCACCTCAGAAATCATCAAGAAGATTATTTACGCCTCGATAAATAATTAAAAACCAAACCTATTTATTTCCCTTGCTCATCATTTGTTTTGATGACAGTCTTCTAATTTTTCACAGAACCAGAGCCAGATTTTTTTATGAAATTCAATGCTTGGCAGGTGGGCCTCGAGAATTTCTTTTAAAGAGACTTCTTTTTTATCCTTAGGAGTGAATTTGAATGTTTTCGTTTGGTCCCAGAGAATTGGGAATTCAGGGTGAAATTGGACGCCGAGGACATTTGTATAACGTTTATGGGCAATGGCCTCTACAACTTTTCCATCTAAGGAAGTTGCGATTATTTCAATGTCTTTTCCATATTTTCCGACCGCCTGGTGATGAGCACTTAGTATGTAAGGAGTATCCTTCTCATTGAAGCCAAGCTCGTCTGTGAATTTTCCTGGTCTAAGGAGCTTGATAGGATGCATTGAATATGGAAGAAGGTCTTGTTCTGGGTGGAATCTTGCCCAGGGGTTTATGTGCCAGTTTGTGGGGCCAAGTTGAAACACATCCTCCAGAAAAAATTTCCCATAGATTTCAGACCAGATGTCCTGGATTAAGGTTCCTCCTGTGCCCACATTCAAACTTTGTGCGCCAAGACAAATACCAAGAATAGGGAAGTCGGGATGGGAATCAAGAAGTGGGGCTCTTTCTTTGCTTTGTGCTCCTCCCAAAAGATGGTAAATGAAAGAAATTTCTGAAAAATTCCTGTATGGGTCTTCAATTCGGGTGAGCAAGTTCGTTTTTAAACGATAAATGTATGGTGGGACATCAGGGCCGCCAAAGAAGATTAGGCCGTGGGATTTTTTGAAAATTTTCTCATAATCTTTGGTTAACGGATTCTTCTGGAAAAGATTGTCTCTTTGGATCTTGCCTGAGAGGACATGAAATTTCACCCAGTCAATGTTATTCTTTTGAACAAATTCTATGGATTCTTCGTAATCAGTACGTTCCTTTTCATGAAATACTCCGATTACTTTCAGATTTTGAACCCGTAAAAGGCCCTGTTTCTTGAGCTCTAATAATGCTTTAAGGCTTCCAACAGAAGGGTAGAAAATAGTTAATCGAATTTCATCCGGACTTGCCCCTGAGGCATCAAAATACCTTTCTTGAGGCAGAAGAGTCAAAGGGATAAGCAAAAAAACAAATAAGAAGGCAATGAATGATTTCTTTTGAGAGGAGTGCGACATGTTTCTATCTCCTTGAATTGTTCGAAAAGATTATAATTTCCTCTCTCAGCTTTGGCAAGCTGTTTCCTCTGCT
>JACUUK010000153.1 GCA_014859315.1 Candidatus Aminicenantota bacterium | reverse complement strand
CGTAAGTTCTCAATAAGTTGAGGTAAGTTACAGCAATTGGATTCACTAATAGCAGAAACAGAATGGTCAGAACCAGACAAGATCAATCCTCATAACAAAGCGGGAAAGCAGTTTGGATTATGGTGGGGCAGATGCCATTTTCCGCATTAATTCGGATAGTCTTGGTATGGAATCTCGTTTGAAATTCCTGTCATTTAAGTATTCCCAGAAGGAGACTTTTAATTTACGGCATGTCTTTTTTAGGGATGTATTAATATTGGCACATTTTTGATTGCTTTTGGAAAAATTAATAATCTTTATAAAGCTATTGGAATTCCAGGGATTATATTGTTATTTGCTAATTTCCAATTTGTAATTACTATTATTAGAGAAAGAATTTTAAAAAAATAAATTTTAAAAATGACGGTTTTAAAAGGGCCATTACAAATAGTTTTCAATATAACCAATAGATGTAATCTACGATGTCTTCATTGTTTTAATCGAAGCGAAGAAAAGTTAAAAGAGAAGGAGTTAACAGAGAAAGAAGTTTTAGAACTTATTGAAGAAATAAGTGATATAAAACCCTTTAATCTGAAGTGGTCCGGTTGTCAAGACCAAATCTAATCCTTTTTTAAGGTGTATATCCTTTAACATGCTGCAGCCATTTGCATCTGACGATAAGCCTCGAGAGGTGTATCATATTTCCCTAAAGATTGATGCAGCCTCTCTTGATTATATTTTCGGATAAATTCCCCGATGCTTACTCTACATTCCGCTATCGTCTCATAGGATTTGGTATAAACCTCCTCGTATTTTAATGTCCGCCAGAAGCGTTCTATGAAAATATTATCGATCACACGGCCTTTACCGTCCATGCTGATTTTTATCTTTTTTTCCTGGAGAATCGAGGTGAAATCCCGGCTTGTAAACTGTGCACCCTGGTCTGTGTTGAAATATTCCGGTTGTCCTCTTTCCAGAGCTTCTTTTAAGGCCTCACAGCAGAAATCCGTCTCCAGAGTGGTGGAGATTCGCCAGGAGACTATATAGCGGCTGTAAATATCCATCACAGCTACAAGATAGACGAATCCATGCTTCAGCCGAATATATGTGATATCACTCGCCCACGCGATATCAGGCCGGTCTATTTCAACATCACGGAGAAGATAAGGATATATCTGATGCTCTTTGTCAGGAAAACTCAATCTTTTGCGGGGATATATAGCCTCTACTCCGAGAATCCGCATCAAGCTCCGGGCTTTAGCTCGTCCCACATCAAATCCCCGACGCTTCAACTCCCTGCTCATCCTCCGGCTTCCATAAACCGGGAAATCCAGGTAGATCTTATCCATCTCCTCAAGAATCCTTTGATCCTCCTCCGACAACCCGATTCGTTCATAGTAGAGAGAAGACCGGCTCAAAGAGAGAATCTCGCACTGCTGCCGAATGCTCAATTCCTGGTGTTCCTTTTCCACAAGCTCTCTCTTTACAGGTTCTGGATTTGCTTGTACTTTTTTTTAGAAACTCAATTTCGATGTTCTGCTTTCCGATCTTCTTGTACAGTTCTTCATTTAGTTTCCTCAACTCATCAATCTCGGGATCTTTCTTCTTAGAAAAAAACACTGGAGACATTCTCCAAAAGTTGTTTCTTCCATTTCGTTATCTGATTGGGATGAACCTCAAACTGACTCGCAATCTCCGAAATCGTCCTTTCTCCTTTGATTACTTCCAATGCCACTCTCGCTTTAAAATTGTCTTCGTAATTCTTTCTTTTTCTCAAAAGTGTCCTCCTTCTTATATTGTAAGGAGATACACCTTAAATTACGACCCTTTTTGGTCTGAATCTGATAAACCATTATAAAGCTTGGAGGAAAGCAGGATTTAACCAAAGATGATTATTATCAGGTAATGAGTAGAGTTTCACTTGAAGCGAAATCCTTTGAACAGAGGGTAAGGCATTTTTCCAAAGGAATGAGGCAGAAACTTGGAATCTCCGTTGCCATTATTAAAGATGCTCCTGCCATACTTTTGGACGAACCAACAGCAGGATTAGACCCAAAAGCCGCTGCAGAATTTTTAGAGATTTTGAGGGAACTTAAAGATGAAGGAAAAGCCATTCTGATGTCTACTCATGATATCTTTCGGGCAAAAGAAATTGCTGACAGAGTAGGAATAATGAAAGAAGGAAAATTAGTTGTCGAAAGAACAAAAGGAGAGATTGAGTACGAAGACTTAGTCCGAATTTATCTCAATTATATGAGAGAAGAAGTTTAGTAGTCTGCGAAATAATAAGGCTAACTAATTGGCTCAATAGGTTATTACTAACTACCTGATTACATTTAAAGTTTGCTGAATTATTCTTATCCGATTATTCGGGGTATTGTTAATTTGCATGAAATATTTTGTACTATCTGGTAAAATATTAAAGCAAAATATAAAAAATTTTTGCTATTTAGGATTATTTTCAAATTAAAACAATAAGGATGGCGATTAATGCCAAAAAAAGCGAAAAAAAGCATTTACAGAGAGCAAAGGGTCGGAATATTTGTAGATGTCCAGAATCTTTATTATTCCGCCAAATTTATTTACAAGTCTAAAGTTAATTTCCAGTCTGTAATGAATGAGGCACTAAGGGGACGGCACTTGATTCGAGCAATAGCTTATGTTATAAAGGCCGACGTTAAGGATGAGGCAAACTTTTTCGACGCCCTCAAAAGTATAGGATATGAAGTCAAGGCCAAAGACCTGCAAATTTTCTATGGAGGAGCAAAGAAGGGCGATTGGGATGTAGGAATTGCCATGGACATGATTGAACTTGCTCCAAGGCTTGATGCAGTCGTTCTTGTGAGCGGTGATGGAGATTTTACTCCATTGGTAAAACATATGAAATATGCAATGGGATGCTTTGTGGAGGTCATGGCGTTTGGCAAATCCTGTTCTCAAAAACTTATCGAAGAAGCCGACAAATACATTGATATGGACTCGGATGCTGAAAAGTTTTTAATTTGATTTGAAGAAATTTATTCTCCTATAAAAAAGAAGTGTCGCCTCTCCAAGGTATAATATTTGGCCTTAAGTTATTATTCGACATTTACAAAAGGAACCATCTCCAATTCCGTGACAGTTAATTATGAAGGTGTAATCTGTCACAGCGCCGGTTCCCCTCCATCCTTGCCAAGACCCTCCCACCCTCCACAATGGGCTTCGGATGGAGAGGAACCGTCGCCCCAACCTAAAACTTACGTTTCAAGCCGAGCACTCTTCCCCTCCTCAGATTGCCCAGCATGAGCTCCTGATGGCAGCCGAGGAGAAGGGAGAATATTTCTGAAGACCTCCCGTGGTTGTTCTTTGACGATTTGAGTGGCGAAGGCTGTCTCGGAGCCTGGCGTTTAGCCGTTCCTATCGCTGTGTATTCATTTTTGGGTCATTAACCTTGCTGGTTTACGTGTGATATGTTTATTTCAGGAAGCAAGAAGTAGAAAAAAGTGAAAAATTGAGAAGGATTCAGAAGGAAAACAAAAACCAACCAAACTGCCTTAAATCCATCCGCTTCTGTTTGTTTCTACCTCTTTGGGCAAGGC
>JACUUK010000152.1 GCA_014859315.1 Candidatus Aminicenantota bacterium | reverse complement strand
TGGCGTTTAATGTCGTCATGAAAAAAAATAAAATCGCCAGAAAAGTAACGGATTTTTTCATTTCTTCAATCCTCTTTCAGTAAACATGTCATCGTCCAATATGACATTATATTTCACTTCTAAAAGCTCCATCTTAGTTTGAGTGTTGTCAATCTTGTTATACATGAGTATATTCATTGCAGTTGGGATATCATCAATAATTCGAATATCGCTTTGAACTAACTTTTTCAACAATCGGGCTGGGTCATGCTCATAATAATAATCAATGACAACAGGAATGAAATTCTCCTTAATAACCCACATTATTAATCTGGAATAAGATATATCGCTTTCCTTTTTGCGAGTAAGTTCAAGACTGTAACAATCGTGTTCTTCCATTCTCTCATCTTTAAGCCTTTTTGGGATAAAATCTTCAATAAATGCCTCTCCGCTCCCCATGTCTTCGTAGGAAAAATCACTTCCCTGCATTTTCTGTTTTTTAGCATGGGTAGCAAGCTTGCGCACACGTTGAGTGCGCGGAAAGAACATCCAGATATCATCTGCATGGTTCAACATCAATATCGCTTGGCCCTTCACACGGCTTGGTTCCAGATAGCGTACAAGGTTTTTCTCTCCTTTATTCTTGCTCCACGATTCATAGATAAAAGTTCTTTTTTGCCCTGAAGTTGTAATAATGGTCATCCTTGCTTTGGCATAACTTGTTTGCGGATTGAATAATTCATTGACTCTCTGGATTATATCTTCAGCAGTCAGTTCTTGACTGTATAATACAGAAGTCAAGCAAAGAATTATTAGTGCTAAAACCATAGCGGCTTTCATTGGATGTCCTCCACTCATTCTTGTTTTCAAATATTTATGACAACTTATTTTACGTCTTCTTATCATTCCATATGCTTTAGTGAAATTACAGTCAGATTCTAAGCATATATCATATCCTCATCCAATCAAATGACTCGCCAAGACAAGTGCTTTTTTGAGTCAAGGAAAATATTTCTCAATCTCTGAGGCCGGGATTGCTCCTTCCCGCAAAACAGTTGGCCTGGGCGTTGTCAAATCTACTACTGTTGAGGGGAGCTTCCCAGAAGTTTGACCACCATCGACAATAAGTTCAACAGAACCGCTGAAAATCTTAATAGCATCCTCAGGATGATTTATTTCTTTATCGCCAGAAATATTCGCACTTGTGGCTGTTAAAGGAAAACAGGTGTATTTAATAAGCCTCTGAAGCCATAATGAAGCAGGCCATCTCACTCCAATAGAATGCCCCGCACCAAGAAGCTCGTGCGGCAACCTGGGTGACGCTGGAAAGACAAAGGTGACAGGGCCAGGCCAAAAGGCTGAACAAAGTGGCTGGAAAGCAGTTGGAATATGTGTTACCAAAGTTAGTAGCATGTGTAAATCAGAAATCACAATAGAGAGGGGCTTATCAGGAAATCTTTTTTTCAGGCGGTAGATTTTCTGAACGGCTTTCTTTGAAAAACAATTGGCTCCCAGGCCATAAAATGTCTCGGTCGGATACACAATGACCCCATCTTTTCGAAGGACATCGGCAATCCGCTTTATCGACTGGAGCTCGATACGCTCCACATCTACCTTTATTATCTTTGTATTACAAGACATGTCTTTAATATAGTGTAGAATTTAAAAATAGATGAGTAAAGCAAAAATTCTTTGTGTTGCCTTGACTCTTTCTGCTATCTGGTTTATAAACATTAGACATTCAATATAAATAAAGACGTTTGAGTGGACAGATGACCTTTTTTTTAAACAGTAAAGATTTGCTCTTTTCCCTGTTAATTGAGAAAAATAAAATGGCATAGATTTTGCATGAATCTTAGCAAAGGAGAAAACACATGAAAAAATATTTCATCCTATTTGTAGCAATCATCCTGATTGTTCCGAACTTCGTCTATTCGGATATTGTCTCTTTCAAAGTGGGTTATTTTTTACCACGGGCCCAAAGTGATTTATGGGAAACTGAATTCGAAAACATGGATTTCGTTAAAGGTGATTTCCAGGACACAAATTTTGGATTTGCTTATGAATATTTTCTCTCGAGAGAATTAAGCCTTGTACTCAGTATAGACGGATACACAAAAAACAAAGTCGGCATATACAAAGATTACGTAGGATATGCAGACTATGATGGAGATTGGGCTTACCCAGATTATTACGAGGGCGAATTTTCCCCAACTCATAACTTCAATATCTCTATAACTCCTGTCCAGTGCTCAGTGAAGTTGACTCCCATGGGCCGAAAAGGAAAGATTATTCCCTATGTAGGGGGAGGTCTCGGACTCTATCTCTGGAATGTTCGTATTCAAGGCGACTTAATCGATTTCAGCGATCCCTGGTACGATTTAGATGAACAAGTCACTATTTATCCAATTTATCCTACTGACGCAAGGGAAGAGAATAAAATATCCATCGGATATAATGTTTTTGGGGGAATAATGATTCCTGTTGCCAATAGAATAAGCCTTGAGGCCGAATTCAAATATAATATGATAAAAGGAAATCTAACAGATGCTTTTGAAGGCTTTGAACCATTTGACCTTTCAGGATACCAGATTACTATTGGCTTGAACTATTGGTTCTAATATAAGAAACTTCAGGAGCTACTGCGGAGCCTTTCTGCTATCATTTGTGCAGCTTTCTGGCCGGAGAGAAGCATTCCTCCAAAAATGGGGCCCATCCTCTGGCCACCAAACACAGCATTTGCAGCCATACCGCATACATAAAGGTGAGGAAAAATTTCCTTTGTGTTTATCAGAAGAATTTTCTCGCCTTTTTCTGCGCACATCGGCTTCTCGCCAATCACTTGTCCTGTAGAAGTAAAAAGCTTTGCTCCTGACTTCCGGCTTAATACATTAGCTATTTCTGCTGCATGGCCTGTAGCATCTAACACGAATTTGCTTCGGGCTGTTAATGGGTCAACATGCAATCCAGCGATATCTGCTGCTGACCAGTTTATTACAACTCCGCAAATTTTATTATCGTATACCAATACATCTTCTGCATAAATACAATTAAAGATTTGTGCCCCTTTTTTAATTACCTGGGACAGCAAAACCCCTAACGTCTCTAAAGCAGAAGCAATATAATAATTATCTTTATAATGTGTTGTCTTAATCCCCCATTCATCAAGTAGAGGTTTAGATTCTTCCTGAATGACTATCTTATTGAACATCATACCGCCACCAGGAAGACCTCCTCCTGGCCTGAGAGTTCTTTCAAAAACAACGACCTTAAATCCTTCTTTACTCAAAAAATATGCAGCACATAACCCTGCTGGCCCAGCTCCACAAATAATAACATCGGATTCCAAGCTGTCCAAAACCTCTTTGTAGTATGACTCGATAATGGCTCTGGAAATTGTCACGTCATCTAACATGTTTCACCTCTTTCTATCAGTATCAGCAGAATTATTGATTATACAATAGCATGCAGTTAACAGCAATAAAGAATTGGGGATAGTAATCATCTTTTTTCCCGTGATAGGGGAAACATCTGACCTAATTGAGAGGCTCATCACAATATTGAGTACCTGGGTAGATAAAAGCAGAAAGGAAAATATGAATTTGA
>JACUUK010000020.1 GCA_014859315.1 Candidatus Aminicenantota bacterium | reverse complement strand
CCTGGATAAATAGGGTTGCCTATGCAGATTTTGATTTTGATGGTGTTATAGATTTTATTGCAAGCAGTGATCAATATTATAAGAAAATTACGTTTATAAAAAATATAGGAGATGGAACCTTTGAAGAAAAATCTCCTGACATCTGGTTTGAATCTACATCTGGCTCTAAACAAAACAGCTTGCTTGCCGGGGATTTTGATGGAGATGAAGACCCTGATTTTATGTATGTACTTTCATCAAAGGACGCTGCGAGCAGTCCGGGGCCCCTTGATGCAGTGTGGTTTTTTGAACATGAAGGATATTTAGATACGAATGGAGTCCCTCAATTTACTCGTTGGAATTATAGCCAATTGCTTTCTGATTTAGAGGGAATTGGTTGGAATGTTACACATCAAACAATTGACATTGATGGAGATGGTGACCTTGATATTTTATTTGCTAATGGTTACGGTAAAGTTCTTCTTTTGAGAAATGATGGGACAAAACCTTTGTCTGACACAAGTAAATTTTCAGTAAGTACTTTAATTGATGCTAAAGTGGGAGAAACTGGCTACAGATGGAACAAAAGAGGAGTAATTGCCATTTGTGTTGGGGATTTTGATAAAGATGGAGATTCAGATATTATTATTGGAGCTGTTAATTGGAGAGGACTTAAATATTATAAGAATGATGGCACTGGAAACTTCACTTTGTATGCAGTACTCGGTGATATGGAATCTCCATATGATCTAAATGATAATCTCTATGATGGCGCGTGTGCAACGATAGCGGTGGCTGATTTTGATAAAGATGGAGATTTGGATTTCATGGTTGGAACAGATAATTGGAATAGGCAGGAAGCTTATCCCCCAGTGTACGAAAATACTGGAATGGGAGCTAAGGTTTTTTACTTCAAGAATGATGGAACAGGAGATTTCACTTCTACTTTAATCTTTAATAGGAATGGACCCTGGGATTTCGATTTTGGATTACCTCTGGATTTTGACAATGACGGAGACATAGATTTCATGGTGGCTGACGGAAACCATTCTGAATTTTATTATATTTTTGAGAATATACTGAGTGATAGATTCAATTTAGGTGGAGAGGCTGTATCAACAAATGTGACTAAAGATTCATTTCCAGAAGGTTTAGACCGAAGCAAATATGCCATTACTAAAGTTCAATTTACTACCCTTCAACAAACAGTAATTGGGGATAAGAGTGGTTTAAAAGTTACATACTATGTTTCTAATAATGGAGGTAGAGATTGGGAATTCTATGCAGAATTTGAAGGGAATGGGATTCATGCGTACAATAATCTACCTGTTCACACCTTTAATACTTTTGGAACTGACTTAAGATGGAAAGCCGTAATGGAGGCACCTGATGATTACCCTGATCCTAACGATGAATATCATGGAACTTCGAATGAGACTCCTAAAATAGAAAAAATTGATATTAAGTATTACTACGTAGACAGAAAAGAGTATTCCCGCAGCTCAGTAGTTGCTACTCGAGCAGAAATTGATGGAGAAGCTAAGAAGCTCATTATTGCAGGAACATTCATTTATCCTGGATGGGAAGGTCATTTAAGAGCTTATGATGTAACCAATATGACTCCCGAGAATACCTCTGATTCAGTTCTAAGGACAGTAAGCAGATCGGATCCATCATCTTCTTCTGGAAGAGAAATCATACCGCCCGGAGTTGATATTTTGTGGGATGCTGGAGAACTATTAAATTCAAGATCAGCAAGCAATAGAAAGATTTATACTGCTGTGGATGAAGGAGGTTCTTTGGTGAGGCATGATTTTAGTGTGGCTGAGCTTGATACTTTGGGACCAATTTTACAGGATGTGAACAACAACAATGAAGGGCTGATTAATTTTGTCCGAGGAGAAGGTCGTGATTGGAAATTAGGAGACATCAATCATTCGAATCCAATTGTAGTGGGGCCGCCAGATGGGATTTCAGGTTTAATGGGCGAAGGATATGACCAATTCTTGAATGATAACAAGGACAGACGAAAAGTTCTCTATGTGGGAGCGAACGATGGCATGCTCCATTGTTTTGATATTTGCACTGGAGAAGAGTTGTGGGCATTTATTCCTTACAATCTTTTGCCTAAATTGAAAAACATGTGGGCATTTGATCCTGCTGCTGGTGAGAGATATTTCATTAGAGATGTCTATGTTGATGGAACTCCTGTATCAGCTGATGTATATATAAATGGAGAGTGGAAGACAATTCTTATCTGTGGTCAGGGCCCTGGCAAAGGAAGCATCATCGGTGGTGGCATTAATTATTATTTTGCATTAGATATAACAGATTCCTACAATCCAAAACCATTATGGGAATTCACTCATGAGCGCTTGGGTGAGACATGGTCAGTTCCTGCTATAGGCAAAGTTGTTAAGGCTGGAGTAGATACCTGGGTGGCCTTTGTAGGGTCAGGTTATGACAATGATCCGGATCGAAAGACAGGCAACCAGTTCTATGCAGTTGATTTGGAGACAGGTGAGGAATTCTGGAATTTCAACGCAGGTGAGGTTGACACAACGAAAACCCATGGATGGAACATAAAAAATACTATCCCTTGTTCGTCTTCCATTGTAGATACAGACAACAATGGTAAGCTGGACTGCGTTTATGTAGGAGATTTAGATGGCAGAATTTGGAAAGTAGATGTAACCCCCAACTTTACTAACAGAAATTCGTGGAGAGAAAAAGTTATTTATGAGGACTCGAACAATTATCCCATAATAAGTCAGCCAGTTGTATGGGTTAACGCAGGTGTAGAAATTCCCTTACCCCGGCTCTATTTTGGAACAGGTGGCGATGACAAAGCACCCAATGATGCTGTTTATTCTTTTATCGCGCTTATAGATGGCAAGAAGCCAGAAATTGAATGGTTCCTTGGAGACCCGGCTGTTCTGAATTTACCTTCTGCCAGAGATGTTGGTAATTTAGGAACAGGAGAAAAAGTCTGGGCAGACCCGAAAATTAATGATTTCATTGTGTATTTTAGTACATTAACTGGTAGCATCGAAAGTGTTGACCCTTGTGAAAGCTTGGCAGGCATCGGAAGTCTTTACGCGCGGTTTGTAATTGCCAAAGCAGGAAGCACCATAGGAAGCACAGCGTTTCGGACTGCCTCAGGGCCGGTTGAGGCGTTAGGTCTTGAAATAAAAACCAGGTCTGCCGTGACAATCGGTGAAAGCGAGAAAGTTCAAGGGCAAACAAGAAAAAGAGAAGTCTATATTCAGGAATACGATTCTACGATTCAAAGATTAGAGCAGGCCATTGGGTCTCTTCTTCGTGTGAAATCCTGGAGGGAAGTCTACAGGATTATCAGATAAATACACTACCGATGCTAATAAACTTTCACTAAGAGCCCAGATCCTTGTAAAGACTCAAGTACGCGCGAACTATTTTTTCTCCCCAAAGAAGAGCTGCAAAAGCTGAAGGTGCCAGAAATGTTCCAAATGGCAGGGAATACTGCATATTTTTCTTTTTAAATAAAATAAAAACCAGTCCAACAAGTGCGCCTGTAAACGATGCGAGAATCAATGTAAAAAATGCAAGCTTCCAACCTAAAAAAGCACCTATAAAAAGCATCATGGTTATATCGCCCAGCCCTAAACCTTCTTTCCTTCGCAGTAAATAATATCCACCGTAAACAATGAGCAGGAATCCTCCCCCAATCGCAGCGCCAACCAGGGACTGCAGAAAGTGTAAATCCTGGCGAAAGAGAGAATAAACAAGTGATAACCCTAATCCGGGAAGCGTGAGGGCATCAGGGAGGATTTGATGGTAATAATCGATTACCCCTAAAACAATCATAGCACTGGCAAAGAAAGCAGCAGCAAAGAAATGAAATGTCAGAAAGAACTTATTGTATAGCAAAAGAAAACATAAAGGAGTAATGAGTTCTACAAGTGGATAGGTAATAGGAATCTTGGCTCCACAATAGCGGCATTTCCCCCGGAGAATCAGGAAAGATAAAACAGGGATGTTGTCATAGGGTTTTATATGTTTCTGGCAAGAAGGGCAAGACGAAGGAGGCCTTAGAAGACTGGCACCTCTTGGAAGGCGGTAAATCAGCACATTGAGGAAGCTTCCCCACGCAAGGCCAAAAAGTATAATGATGATTATCTTTTCCATGGGATTGAAGGAGCTCTTACATCACCGGTTTGCGGATTATAAATGTAATCCTGGTCATCCAGATCTTTAGGAATAGAGTCCAAAAAGCGTGCACGTACGAGTTGGGCTAATTCTGTAGGGTTCCTGCCGTATTTTTGGTTGAATTTTTTTATGGCTTCCTGGATTTTTTCTATATCCATTGCTGCCTTAACCTGATAGAGATGGTTAGAAGCAATTTTTTTGATTCGCTCATCATCTGTGGTCTGGTATATTTCAAGCCAATGCTCCCAGGCCGTTTGATAATCTGTAAGTTTGAACGCTGCATTGGCAAAAAGCCTGCGTGCTATAGGTGGAGCGCCTTCTATTTCCATTGTCTTTTTGTAATAATAATGAGCCAGTTTGAAATCTTTTAACACCATTTGGGCATAATGGCCAGCTTCAAATGGGAATATCCATTGGGTGGGGTTTTTCTCCAGACCTCTATCAAGGATTTTAAAAGCAGCATCAAAGTCCCTGGCTTCATAGACTGCAATGATAGCTCCGAGTTCATAAGGATCGAGATATCGGTGGTCCAATTCTGAGATGATAGAAAAAATATGGTCAAGGTACTTAAATCGGTCCTTAATAAAATAGTTGCTGTAGTATTGAATTGACCAGATGTAAATAAGATCGGCTAAAAGCGAATGGTAGCCAAAAGTTGCAAATTTTAGGTATTTTCCAGAAGGAATATAGATAATTGAAGAACCGGCGATTTTTTCCCTTGTGATTGAGTCGAGCTTAATTTTGAGCCCCATAAAAAGCGCTAAGCTCATGATAAGCAAAAGGATAAACGTTCTTTTTTTCAGGGTCATCAGATGAAGTCCCTTTTCCTAAAAACCAGCATAGAGAGTATTAGCACAAAGAGAGTATAAAAAATTCCATAAAAAGAAGAATAGACAAAAAATTTTGTAGGGATTGGGAGATGGTGAACGATTTCTGTTTTGAAGTTAAAGTTTTCTAAATCAGGTAAAACCGTATATAAAATCTGGCCCAAGGTTTTCCCAACCCCTGGTTTCATCTTTTGGAGCAGGGTCTCGAATCCCCATGACAAATGGCCGATAAGGTAAAAAGCTATAGAAAAAATAGAACTCAGAATTGGAGAGGAGAAACAGGAAAAAAATATGGCAACCGCAGTGATAAGGCATAGCTCAAGGAAGATAAAAAAAATGGCCACAAGCATTGCCCATTCTATTGTGTAAGTATGGAGAAATAGTAATGCAAGGAAAATAATACTCATCAGCAACAGCATGATAAATAGGGTGAAAACCAAGCCTAAAAATTTCCCGAGCAAGAATTGGTATCTGTGGATTGGTTTTGAAATCAAGGTATATATTGTTTTTTTATCTATTTCTTTATATACAAGACCAGTTCCAATCAAAATAGCCATCAAGGCTCCAAATAAAGAAATGGAAGCCAATCCGACATCTTTTATTATCTTAACCTCATCACCAACCGTAAGAAGAGCAAGAACTCGAGAGAATCCGATACATACAGCAGCAAAGAACAGAAGAAGGTACAGAATCCTGTCCCGGATAGCTTCCTTGAATGTGTTATTAGCAACAGCCAGTATTTTCATTGTTTGGTTACCATGCCTACAAAAAGATCTTCCAGGGTTTCTGTCCTTGGTATGAGAGAATGGATTTTGCCTTTGTGTTCTTGGATAATCTCGAGGACGCCATTGACTTTTTTCTCATCGAAAACTTTTAGAAGTATTCGTCCACCGTCTGCAGCAAGGCACTCGCCTAAACCTTCAAGGTCTTTCTTCTCTATTCCGGAAAGAATGATTTCAGTAAACAGGATTTTTTCTGAAATCAAATCCTGAAGTTTTCCTTGATTTATCACTTGTCCTTGAACAATAATGGCGACCCGATCACATATCATTTCAATGTCCTGAAGGATATGGGATGATAGAAAAACAGTTTTTCCATTATCTCTGAGCCTGACTATGATGTCTCTAATTTCCTTCCTTCCGAGAGGGTCAAGCCCTCCTAATGGCTCGTCTAAAAGAACAAGCGATGGGTCATTAATAAGGGCCTGGGCAAAGCCGATTCTCTGAAGCATTCCGCGAGAAAATTTTCGCAATTGGATATCTGATGAATCCTCTAATCTAACCAGGGAAAGAAGGCCTGTAATCTTTTTGTCTATCTCTTTTTTATCCAGGCCAAACAACTGGGCGTAGAACCGGAGGAATTCGGATGCTGTAAGGTAGTCATAAAAATATGGGTTCTCTGGAAGGAATCCGATTCGCTGTTTTGCTTGAAGAGATAAATAGTCATGTCCTAATATTTCAATCTCCCCTTTGTCAGGAAAAATCAGCCCCAAGATGCACTTAATCGTGGTTGTTTTTCCAGCGCCGTTAGGTCCAAGATATCCAAATATTTCCCCTTCTTCGACTTTGAGAAATATACCTTCAAGAATTTTTTTTCTTTTTGGGATAAATCCTGTTTTAAAAGACTTGTGGAGGTCTTTTACTTCAAGTGCTATTGCCATTTTGTTTTTTCTATTATATTGAAATTAAATTTTATTTCAACAGGTGTTAACCAATTTTTTAGATTTCCACTTATGATTTTATTTGTGAAAGAATACAAAAATTTTCAATCCGGGACAACATGCTTAAGTGAGTCTGGGTTAATTGTTATATAGAAATCGCCTCCAAGATAACACAGAGGAAGGATATGCCTTGTGTTGAGGGTGCCGTCTTCATTGAAGCTCTTTTCTTCCTCATGGACGGCAAGGACTTCTCCTATGAAGAGATCATGGTCCCCGAGTGCTTTGATGTCAATAACCTTGCATTCCATGGATACATAAGCTTCATCAATAACAGGAGATTTTATCACACGTGATGGAGAGAGCTTCACTTGAAATTCTTTGATTTTATCTATTGTATGACCAGATATTCTTCCCATTTGAGCAGAGAGTTTAACTTTGTCGATGCTTATGAAATTTACTGTGAATTCTCTGGCTTCTGAAATGATTTCATGTGTGCGGCGTTTCTTTGAAATACAAACGCCAAACAATGGAGGATTAAAAGAAAGCGCAGTATGCCAGGCGCAGGCCATATAATTGATTTTGTTGCCTGATTGAGCGCCAACAATAGCTGCTGGATAAGGATAGAAATATTGGAAGTGTTTTATTTTAGTTGTTATTTTTTTCATAAGCACTCCTAAATTTTTCTTGCAAAACTTCTATTTTTTCAGAAAAAAATGGAATATTCTGCATTTTTGCTATTATAGCCATTTTTACTGAAAAATAAAATTTCAAAGATAAATCAGGGAGAACCTTAAATAACGGTTTTCTATTTCTTCCTTTTTTAGGTATAATTTTGAATATTTGATATTGAAATAAGAAAAATTTAATCATGAAAATGCAATTTCAAGAGGAGAGCGATGACTGATTTCGGAGGAGCTATAAAAAAGAGCAGAGAGTTTGACGTTGCTCTATTAGGTGTTCCTTTTGATAAGAAAGCAAGTTATCTCAGAGGAGCTGCCCTGGGGCCTCAGGCGATTCGAGCCGCCTCAACAAGTAAGGCCATAAATGAATGGACAGAATATGGAGTTAACTTGGAAAAAGAGACAACATGGGTGGATTTGGGGGATGTGGATGTTACAGGTGAGTTTTTAGAAGTTTTTTCTCGTATTGAAACCAGTGTTCTGCACATACTCGAGAGAAATGCAATACCTGTTGTTCTTGGAGGGGACCATTCGATTACTTACCCTGTTGTAAAGGCATTTGCAAAAAAATTCGACTCTTTGGATGTTCTCCATTTCGATGCGCATCCTGATTTGTACGATGAGCTTTATGGAGACAGATATTCTCATGCGTGCCCATTTGCAAGGATTGCAGAGGAAGGGTTGGTGCAAAATATTGTACAGGTGGGCCTGAGATCTGTTACAGGCGAGCATAGAAAAAAAGCCAGAGCACACGGCATTCGGATGATAGAAATGAAAGATATCCAGGATATTCCTATCTTACGGTTTTCTAATCCCCTGTACGTCTCTTTCGATATAGATGCTCTTGACCCGGCTTTTGCTCCTGGAGTTTCCCACCATGAACCAGGGGGCCTTTCTACACGACAGGCCATCCAGATAATACATGCGCTCGAAGCTGAAATAGTTGGGATGGATGTGGTTGAAGTCAATCCTCAACAGGACCAAAACGGCATCACTGCTGCTGCAGCGGTGAAGATCATTATGGAAATATTAGGCAAAACAATCTTGATGAAAAAATAATGAAGGAGGCCGCCCAATGATTCTATCTTTTATTTTATCGTTTTATATGCTTTTAATCCCGCCTCTCCATAATTCTCCTAATGAAATTACTTTTGATGAATATTTTATTAATAAGACGATGAGGATCGATTATTTCCACGTAGGCGATGACAAAGTCGAAGAAGTCGTTCTTGATCAGGTTTATCAACAGGGAATTTGGGCAGGAAGCATTCACAATCTTATCGACACCTTTGGTATAAGTAGCTATGAAGTCAAAGTTTTTGACGAAGATTCTTCGAAGCTGATTTTTTCCAAAGGTTTTAACAGCTATTTTGGGGAATATAAAACAACCAATGATGCGATTAATGGGATAAAGAGAGTATATCATGAAAGTCTTCTTATCCCATATCCAAAATCAAGAATTAAGGTTGAGATTAAGTCCCGAGACCGGGAAAATGTTCTTAAACCCTTATTTTGCTGCGTGGTCGATCCTTCCAGCATAGACATCATTCAGGAAAAATTGCAGGCGGGAGTCACTGTGTATGAGATTCAGAAGAAAGGTGACACCCATCAAAAAGTGGATGTCGCTTTTATCGCAGAAGGATACACTCAAGAGGAAGAGAGCAAGTTCAGGTCCGATGTGGAACACTTCGCAAGCGTTTTTTTTAGCCATGAACCTTTCGAGTCAAACAAAGAACATTTTAATATTTATGGTGTGTTCAAGGCTTCTACTGAGAGCGGAACCGATGAGCCACGTCAAAAGATCTATAAGAAGACAATCTTGAATTCTTCATTTAATGCATTAGGATTGGAAAGATATTTGTTGACAGAGGATAATAAATCCTTGAGAGATATAGCTGCACATGTTCCTTATGATACACTTGTTATAATGGTCAATTCAAAGCGGTATGGAGGAGGAGGAATATATAATTTGTACTGCATCTGCACAGTGGATAATGACTCGACAGACCATGTTTTTTTACATGAATTTGGCCACTCATTTGCAGGATTGGCCGATGAATATTATGCTTCAACTGTAGCTTATAATGAGTTTTACCCAAAGGGCGTTGAACCACTGGAGCCCAATATAACAGCTTTATTAAACCCCGAGAATGTAAAATGGAAAGCACTTCTGCATCCCGGTATTGCTATCCCTACTCCATGGCAAAAAAAAGTTTATGACCGGATGAATCAAGAATTTCAAAAAAAACGTGCGGAATGTAGAGCAAAGATTGTTCAATTGAAAAAGAATGGGGCAACCCAGGAGGAAATTGAAAAGCTTATGCAATCACTGGGACAACTTGAGAAAAAACATAAGAAAGATATCAATGATTTTTTCACGAATAATCCTTTTGAGGATAAGGTGGGAGTATTTGAAGGAGCTGGTTATTCTTCCGAGGGCTTGTATCGCCCAATGTTGGACTGCATAATGTTTCGAACAGGCGTGATGAGTTATTGCAGGGTGTGTGAGAGAGCTTTAATCAGGGCAATTGAGCATTATACACAGTAAATATTAAATCCATATTAATCCGCGCTTTTCTTTTTCCAGGGCTTGGAATACTAAAAGTTTAAGAAGAAAAAGCTGCGGGCTGTTGTCAGCAAAAGGGGGGTTGATGATGGGAACCAAAAAGGTGGGAATTCTCTCCAGCCCGCCTAAGAGAACCATTATTATTATAGCAAAAAAGAAACAATTGTAAAGAAAAAAATAAATTTTTTTTAAAAAATTTATTTTATATATGAAATACTGGCTTTTTTTGATAGAAACTGAAAAAGCAGGTAACGAAGCGCATTTTCACGTAGTTACAGGGATATTTATTGCAGTTTTGTGAAATTTTATCTTGACATGAGTTAAATTTTTTTATAAAAATTTGTCAGACATATCACTAAGTT
This sequence comes from Candidatus Aminicenantota bacterium, assembly GCA_014859315.1. Classification (GTDB taxonomy): domain Bacteria; phylum Acidobacteriota; class Aminicenantia; order Aminicenantales; family Aminicenantaceae; genus Kmv29. The sequence goes on along the minus strand of JACUUK010000020.1, from coordinate 11,145 downwards.
TTATGAATATTGTTGAAAAGCTTATATGGGAGGAAAATTATAGTGGTTGAGGTTCAAGTGGAGAAAGCAGCTGTCATTTGTTGATTATGGGTTTTTGTTTAGCTACCAAAATTTTATTTGGAGGTAAAATAAATGGCTTATGAATTTACCAATTCAAAAGGAGTGAAGTATTATCTTCACTTTAAAGATGTGAACTTAAAAGGGGGAAGAATACAGAGAATTTATTATTTTGCTCGAGACATAAGAGATGGGGCATTAGATGCGGTTCCTGATGCTTATAAAGTTATTGAAACCGAAAGAACCGGAATGCCCATTCTGAAAAAGAAATAAGTGTTTATAGACGGGAAGGAGTAGGTTCTTAAAAGAATCTGCTCTTTCCTTTTTTCTTCTTTACATTTCCTTTTTTCAATGGTATAAAATATCCTTCTTACAGGGAAAAAGACGTTTTTCCTGAATAGAATAATAGGGAAAAATGTATTTCGAACCTGTATTGCTCTTCTATGGAAAGATTAAAGTTTGGAGGTATAAGTCATGGCTAATAGGACATTGATTTCAATGGATGGTAAAAGTAAGCTAAATACACTATTTCGCATATTTGGATGTGTGACTTTAGCTTTTTTAATCATCGTAGCAGGAACTACAGCTTGCAAGAAAGGGGAAGAGGTTTCCCCTGAAGAAGGGTTAGCTATCAAAGAAGGAATAGTCGAGTTTGAAGGTGTGGTAAAAACAGCTGTAGGAAAATATCTCTTTATTCCTGAAGCCAAAGGATTCGACATTGTTGTCCAGGGATTGGATACAAGCACACTGGTTGACAAAAGAGTCAAAGTCCAGGGCGAATATTCACTGGATAGGCCTTCTATTTTAGTAGCCAATACTATTGAAACTAAGGACGAAAAAGGCGCCTGGCGAAATATCTATACAAGGGCTGAAGATGTAGTTTTGGAAGATTTTATTAGCTTAACAGAAAGGGAAAACTTCCCTGTTCTTGAGAATCTCTCTTATGATAAAAAGGATGGTTGGGAAGAGAAGGGTATGGCCAAAGTATTTGGAAAGCTTGAAGAAGAAGCTAAAGAGGAAGGCGTCACCTACACGATTGTTGTTTTAGACGAAAAAGGAAAACAAGCAGGAAAAATCATTGTTGATAATATCACAGATTTTGGGCTCTTTTATATGAAAAAGCTAAGACTATATGACAAATTCTGGTTTTATCTTAATATTAAAGAGACCGTAGATTGGAAAATACGCAGAAAAACCAAAGAAATGTTTCATGCGGATGTTCTTTTTGCTGGTCTCTTTTAAAGTAAGAGCCCTAATTTAAGGCATAATTTTATAAATAGGGGATCTTTCTCTCGGAAAGATCCCTTTTTTTATCCTGAGGTTTGCAATTTTTCGGTACGTTCTAACATGCCACCTTCGCGAGCATCTGCCTTTTTGAGGAGAATCGCAAAAATCAACCCCACTATGCCAAGAGAACAAAACATTATCATGCTGCTTGTATAAGTATGGGTGATATCACGAAGGATGCCATTTAGAAAAGGAAACAGTGCAAGCCCGATGTTTTGGATGGCGGTCATAAGGCCAAAAGCTGTCCCTACACGTTCTTTGCGAACGATAAGTGGAACAGATGGCCACATCGCTGCAGGCACAAGCACGAATGCAGCTCCGAGGGCAATCATAGGATAAGCTGGATAAATCTTTGTGATGCCCATCAGGAGATGGCTTGGAATCATAATCAAGGAGCCGATAATCATCAATGTAGCACGCTTTCCGATCTTGTCGACCAAACGACCGGCAAAAGGAGCCAGTATCATGGATGCAAAGATAATAATCGAAGAAATCCCCCCAGCAGTGCTGAACATGTGAAAGAAATTGTTGAAAACCTGATGAAAAAATCCTCCCCCAGTTTGAGCTACCCGTGAAATTCCCCATTTGTCCACAAAAAAATCAGTGGAGAGTGCAGTAAAAGGGAAAATAGCCGAGTAGAAAGTAACACACAACATTGTCACATACCAGAATGTTAGCTTAAATTCTTTAATGTCTTTAAACACGATTTTTTCCTGTGTGCTCTCGTCACGAAGTTTTAGGATCCGTTCGGCCCTCCGGTCCATAATGATATAGGCTATATTTCCTGCAAGAGATACCATACAGAAAATTGTTGCTACAAACAAAGCATAACGATAGCTGCCAAAATAGTGGGTGATGAGTTCTCCTGTATTGAATGCAAAAAGTGTCCCCAGGCGGCTTACGGTCAACGTAATTCCAAACGAAAGGGCAAGTTCTTTATTCTTAAACCATCGGGCCAAAATTGCACTTTGTGCAACGATTAAGGGTTCTGACCCAGCTCCGAAAATGAACCTCCCTAAGAAAAACAATGGGATACTCTTAGCCCCCCAAACGATGGCTGCTCCAGCTAACACAAGCAAGGAAAACAAGATGCTTGCTTTTCTTGTCCCTAAGCGGTCGATAAGCATGCCTCCTATTAAAACAGCAAGAATAGCAGCAACACTATACATGGTGTAGAATGTGCCAACTGTTCCCCGTGCTACTCCTAATTCCTCCACAAGAGTAGGAGCAATCGCTCCAACAATGTCGTATGCAAAATAGCTTCCAAAGGAAAGTGAGGCAACAAAGATTAAAATAGTGAAGCGGTACAAGGGTTTTGTCGGGTGGAAAATTCCCACCGGTTCATCGGTTGTATCAATCATTGGTATTTATCCTTTTTGTATGAATATAAGAGTTATGAATGCACTCTCCCAGTGTTTAAAAATAGTAAAAGCCGGAATTTCCTTTTTCTGTTTTCAATGACTTTCACGTTTTATTTATTCGATTGATTCAAGAACTCTATGGCTTATATCACAGGAAAAAATTGAAGTCAAAAGCACAATAAGTTATGATAATTTTTCTATAAAATATTGTATAAGAGAGAGTTTTATGATTAAAAGCGTTATTTCGGATTTAGGGAAAGTAATAATTTTCTTTGAAAATCAGATTTTCTTCGAAAAAATGTCAAGGTTCTGTCCTTTCTCGCCAGAAGAAATTGAAGAAGAAGCACTAAAGCATTTTGAGCTAATCATTTATTTTGATACAGGGAAAATAACGCCCGAAGAATTTTATAAGAGAATTATAACTATACTGAAAGCTGATTTGGATTATTCGAAGTTTTATGAAATTTACAATGATGTCTTTTCCCTCAACCCCCCGGTCTTAAAGATTATGAAGCAGTTGAAGTCAAAACACAGGCTTGTTCTCCTGTCAAATACAGATGTGATGCGCTTTGGCTTTGTCAAGAGGAAATTCCCTGAAATCCTTATTTTTGACGCTTATGTTTTATCCTATGAAGTTGGCTTAATGAAACCCCATCCAAACATATATATAGAAGCGCTGAAAAAAGCGCACTCCAGGCCAGAAGAGGCTGTTTTTATCGATGACAGGGAAGAAAATGTTCAGGCAGCGTTTGAGCTTGGTATTCAGGCAGTACACTTTAAACCTAAGACCGATTTGGCGCTCGAATTAAAAAAACTGGGCCTTTCTTTCTGAAGTTTACTTTTTTTGTGCTCCTAATCAAAGGCATTCTTCTTTGCTTTTGTCACTTGGAAAACACAGTCAAGAAGGCCCGGCTCCATATGAATGAAGGGCTAATGAATCTAGCCAGAGAGATCAGAGGAAAACTTCAACCTCAGCAGAAATACCAGCTAAATGATTTTGTTCATTGTATCATTTCTCCTGAAATGGAAGTGTGTCCGCTCAACCTTCAAACGGTTTTCTCCATCACCCACCCAGATTAATTATATAAGATGTCTATGTTTAAATATTTTGCATTTATAAATTTTTTTTATTACACTTCATGTGAAAAAATAATAATGTTAAATACTAACGCAGAGGAATAATGTCTTTTATTAAAAGTATTGATTCAACAGGTTATGAAGTTTTAATTTCTTTGACATTGGCAAGTGTTATTGCCCAGTTAATTAAAATAATTGCTGATTCGATAAAAAAGAAGTCATTGAATCTTTCGCTCTTATTTTCAACCGGGGGAATGCCGTCCAGCCATTCTTCAACAGTTTGTGCAATGGCAACATCTATTGGATTGATTGAAGGATGGGATTCAACGCTTTTTGCGTTTAGCGTCTGTTTTGCACTTATTATCATGTATGACTCTGCAGGGGTTAGAGGGGCTGTCAGTAGACAGGCGATTGTTTTAAATCAAATTATTCAAGAGCTTCTATCGTCTGAGCATAAATTCAATAAAATAAGATTGAAAGAACTATTAGGGCACACTCCTAAAGAAGTTTTTGTGGGCGCATTTTTAGGGATAACCGTAAGTTTGCTTATAAGAATTATAATCGCCTCTTCAAATTAAAGACTCTTACACATACTCATTGCACATTTCTGCTGGTATTTATATGTCTTTTGCAATTAGCAGTGTCTTAGGGTCGAGCTTTAGAGGCAGTTCCCCAGGCGGAGGGAAATTATGATTTTTTACAAGATGAAGCCTCACATGATCGTCTTTAAAACTTAGCGTTATCAGCACAGCGATCTCTTCTAAAAACCTTTTAAGCTCATGCGGAATCCCCTGTTCATCAAAGAGTGGCTCATCGCCTTTAAGAGACGCACTAAACCACAGTTCAAGACCAGTTCTGCTGGCAAATTCCCTGAATTTCCTTAGATCTTCTGGAAAGGATTGTGAAAAATCATATCCATCGACAATAACCGTGTCTGCTGTAAACTTACCATGTTTAATCATTGCTTCAATGCTTTTCAACACCTGTTCTGTCCTTGCAGCGTCCTGATTGAAGTTCATTATCACACGGTTCTTTATGATATCATCGTAGACTTCCATACTTGAGACAAACCGTCTGTTTTTTGCTATCTCTTTAAAGATATCTTCGTACCAGTTGATTATATAATCGACACGGCTTGAATATGAAACATGTATTACAGATTTTCCCTGCAACAATTTATCTGTCGCGATATGAATGAGGCAGGCAGTTTTCCCTACTCCCTTGCGGGAGGCCAGTACTGCGATATTTCCTTTCAACAAGCCTTCTTTAAGGGACTTCTCCAGAACCCTCAAGGGGCTTCTTTTTATGAGCTCTGTTTTTATCATGTTTTAATGCTCCTCTGTTTATTTTGAGGATTCCTTTTTCCGTTTTTCCTCATGTTTAGCTATTAGCTCTTCTGAGATATTGGCAGGAACCTTCCCGTATTTAAGGAATTCCATAGTAAACTCTGCCTTGCCCTGTGTTAAAGAACGGAGGATTGTGGAATAGCCGAACATCTCGCTTAATGGAACTTCGGCTTCAACCCTGGCAAATATGCCATCCTCAACAGAACTGATGATTATGCCGCGCCTCTGGTTGATGCTTGCGAATATATTTCCAGTAAATTCAGATGGACTATCAACAGAAACCTTCATGATGGGCTCAAGAATCTGGGGGCTTGCTTTTATATACGCATGTTTGAACGCCTCTCTTGCAGCTGTTTGGAAGGCAATATCTGAAGAGTCAACAGGATGATATTGCCCATCGGCAAGAGTTGCCTTAACTCCTGTAATTGGAAAACCAAGGAGCACGCCTTTTTCCATTGCAGATTGGAATCCCTTATTACATGAAGGAACATACTCTTTTGGGATGCGTCCGCCTTTAATTTCATTCACAAATTCGTAATTACCTTTGGCAAGCGGTTCAATGAAACCAATGACACGACCGTATTGGCCGGCTCCGCCAGTCTGTTTCTTATGAGTGTAGTCAAATTCAGTTCGGCGGCTTATTGCTTCACGGTAGGCAACCTGAGGCATGCCTGTTTGAACTTCGGCTTTGTATTCGGATTTCATCCGCTCGATATATACATCCAGATGGAGCTCTCCCATTCCCTGAATGATAGTTTGGTTAGATTCAGGATCAACGTATGTCCTGAATGTGGGGTCTTCTTTTGAAAAGCGCTGCAGGGCTTTGACCATTGCATCAGATGATTTCTTGTCAACAGGGGCTATTGCCAGCGAGATAACTGGTTCAGGTACATATATTGATGTCATGGAATAATTCAATCCTGGCTTTACAAGAGTGTCTCCAGATGCACAATTGATGCCGAAGAGAGCCACGATATCTCCACTGACTGCTTCGTTAATATCTTTCATGCTATCCGCATGCATCCTGATTAAACGTCCTACTTTAAATGTTTTTCCTGACCTTGTGTTATAGAGTTCATCTCCTTTCTTTATGCTTCCTTGATATATACGGATGTAGGTCAACTGGCCGTATTGTCCCTCCTCCAGCTTGAAAGCAAGTGCAACGCAATCAGCATCAGGAGCAGACACAAGTTTTATTTTCTTGGCTTCTTTATCCAAATCCAATGCAAAGTTATCCACTTCAGAAGGATTTGGGAGATAACGTACAATTGCATCAAGCAATGACTGAATACCCTTGTTCTTATACGCTGACCCCATTAATACAGGAGTAAGTTTCCTTGAAATAGTTCCTCTCCTTACTGCTTCATATATGAGTTCGTCAGTTACTTTATCTTCAAGGATGGCCTCCAGGAGTTCGTCTGAAAACATGGAGACAGCATCAAGCATCTCTTCACGTTTTTTTACAGTCTCTGCTTTTAATTGTTCAGGTATATCGCTGATTCTGACCTCTTGTCCCTCAGGCCCTTCAAAATAGAATGCTTTCATGGAAACAAGATCTACAACTCCCTCATGCTTGTCTTCAAGGCCTACAGGAATCTGCATCAATACTGCATTGCGTCCGAGTTTTTCTACTATCTGGTCCTTTACTTTATAAGGATCGGCTCCGATCCTGTCACATTTGTTTATGAATGCAATACATGGAATCTTGTAGCGCTTTAACTGTCTGTCCACAGTGAGAGACTGCGATTGGACTCCTCCTACAGAGCAAAGAACCAAAATAGCACCATCCAGAACTCTCAGAGACCGTTCTACTTCAATAGTAAAGTCCACATGTCCTGGAGTATCAATGATATTTATAGAATGACCGTTCCAAATAACATTGGTGGCAGCTGAAGCGATTGTAATGCCTCTTTCCTTCTCAAGTTCCATCGTGTCCATCGTGGCACCAACACCGTCTTTCCCATGTACTTCATGAATTTTATGGATTTTTTTACAATAAAATAGAATCCTCTCTGTTAAAGTGGTTTTTCCGGAATCTATGTGTGCACTGATGCCAATATTCCGCATTTTAGCAATATCTGTATTCATTGGAATCTAAACCTCTAAAGAATTTTGTGTGTGATATAATAAAAATCTAATAAAAAAAAAGAAATTGTTATCTTATATATAACTCAAATAGTATAAACTAAATGCTGTGTTAGTTCAATATCTGGGAAGATTTTTAGTTATTTTTTATTTTTTGAAAAAAATTTAAATTTGCACTTGACAGATACAAGATTTGGATGTAGATTATTTTACGATAATACAATATTTTGTATTCCTCAGCTGAAGGTTATACTACATATGGTTATGTTAGCGATTTTTCATTTCCCTTTGATACATAACCAAAAGAAAACCAAGCCATTAAATTCGTTGAACGATAGATTTGTAAAAATATATTGATTCATTCATGGAAAGGAGACTTAGCATGCAAAGAACTATTTCAAGAATCAAGAAAAGAGACGGGGAGATAGCCGATTTTGTTCAGGAAAAAATAACAAACGCTATTTATAACGCCATGGAATCCCATGGCTTGTGCGACAGGCGGGAAGCTCAGAACGTGTCTGATATCGTTATGTTCATGTTAGAGGATAAGTTTGGTGGATACACGATTCCTTCGGTTGAACAGATTCAAGACATAGTTGAGATGGTTCTAATGAAACAGGGATACCATGAAATTGCAAAATCCTATATTCTTTATCGGGATAGACATAAAGGCATACGGGAAGCGCGTAAAGTCGGCATTAATTTAGAGCGGTTGATTAAGGATTACATAAACGATATCGACTGGAAAATAAGGGAAAACAGCAATGAAGGCACAATGAGTTTTTCTGGTTTGAACGCAAGGGTTGCGGGTGAAGTCCTTTCCAACTTTGCTTTGAATCATATATACTCGGAAAAAATCAAGAATGCACACATAGAGGGGGACCTGCATGTTCATGACCTTTCCTATCCGCTTGTGGGATATTGTGCAGGATGGTCACTGGAAAGTCTTCTAAGAAAAGGATTCGGCCATGTTCCTAACCAAGTTCACTCGCATCCGGCACGACACCTTGAGACAGCAAGCTTGCATATGGTGAATTTCATTGGGACAATGCAGGGAGAATTTGCAGGTGCACAAGCATTTTCCAGTGTTGATACCTTATTAGCACCGTTTGTCAGAGCTGATAATCTCAAATTTGAACAGGTTAAGCAGGATATTCAAAAGCTCATCTTTGGCTTGAATGTTCCTTCTCGCTGGGGATGGCAAACTCCATTTTCGAACCTGACATTTGACTGGACTGTTCCCGAGGACATGAAGAATAAGCGTGTTGTTGTTGGAGGAGAAGAGCTTGACTCCACGTATGGGGAATATCAGAAAGAGATGGACATGATTAACAGGGCCTTTCTGGAGCTCATGACTGAAGGGGACCAAAAAGGCAGGGTATTCACGTTTCCCATCCCTACATATAATATCACTAAAGACTTTGACTGGGATTCTCCAAATGCAAACTTGCTTTTTGATGTGACGGCCAAGTATGGAATTCCGTATTTTCAAAATTATATTGGCACAAACTTGGACCCAGGAGATGTTCGTGCGATGTGCTGCCGCTTGAATCTTGACCAGAGAGAATTGATGAGAAGGCCTGGGAATATGTGGGGACCTGGAGATTCAACCGGTTCTATTGGTGTTGTAACGATAAACCTCAACAGGATTGGCTATGAATCGGGTTCATCCGATGATTTTTTCACCCGGTTAAAATCCCTGATGATTTTGGCTAAAGAATCACTGGAGACAAAACGGGAGATTGTTAACAACATGCTGGAAAAAGGGCTTATGCCTTACACGAAAGTTTACCTTGGCCATTTTGAGAACCATTTTTCAACAATAGGACTTTGCGGTATGCATGAGGCCTGCTTGAACTTTCTTGGGGAAGGTATCAGTACTCCCAAAGGAAAGGAATTTACAGTGGAAGTCCTGAATTTCATGAGGGAGACCATCCTCGAATTTCAGGAAGAAACTGGAAATCTGTACAATCTTGAAGCTACACCTGCAGAGTCCACATCCTATCGCCTGGCGCGGCTGGACAAGGCAAAATACCATAATATTATCACTGCTGGAACTGACAGGCATCCTTATTTGACCAATTCAACACAGCTAAATGTTGATGCTACGCGGGATATATATGAGGCATTGAAGCACCAGAAAGATATTCAACCGCTCTATACAGGAGGGACAATATTTCACGCATTCCTTCCAGAATCTATCGACGGAGAAACATGTGAAAAATTAGTAAGAAAGATTAGTGAAACAACTCTGCCGTATTTCAGCATTACACCCACATTCAGTGTATGCATCAACCATGGATATCTCAGGGGAGAAGTTCATGAATGTCCGGATTGCGGTGGAAAAACAGAAGTATATTCAAGAATAGTGGGCTACTTAAGGCCTGTTTCCACATGGAATGATGGCAAACAACAGGAATTTAAGGAAAGATCTCCATTCTTTCTGAGCACGTGATAGAGAAAGGAGAAGCCAATGGAATACCTGCTTTTTAGCTATCCGAATTGTTCGAAATGTGAAGATCTAAAAAAAATTCTTGTGGAAACTCCCGTTGATTTTAAGGAGTACAGTCTTGTCGAGAAAGAGAGTAAGTTGAAAATCCGGGATTTTTTGAAACATCTCAAACGAGACCAAAAGGGAGCAATTACCATTCCTTCCTTGATTATTCTTGATGATGCAGATGAAGTTACTGTTTTAAACACCGGAGAGGAGTTTAAAGAGTGGTGGATATCAAGGGATTAGAAAAATTTGCTCCTAAAGATTTCCCCGGGCATATATCTTCAACAGTATTTTTGGGAGGATGTAATTTTCGTTGTCCATTCTGTCATAATGCTGATTTGGTTCTCTCCCCAGAAAAATTGCCATCATTTCCTATGGATTATTTCCTGGACTACCTGGATTCGAGAAAGGACTGGCTTGAGGGAATCTGCATTACTGGAGGAGAGCCATTACTGCATGACGACCTGGGCATTCTTTGTGCTGCCATTAAAGAAAGGGGACTTCTTGTGAAGCTGGATACTAACGGCTCCTTTCCTTCAAGAGTTGAGGAGTTCATTCAAAAGGGACTTGTAGATTCTATAGCCATGGATGTGAAAGCCCCCCTTGAAAAATACCGTGAAGTGACGCGCTCAAAGGTAGAAGCCCATGACATCCAGAGAAGTGTGGATATTATCAAAAGCTCTGGACTGGATTCAATCTTTCGCACTACAGTCGTTCCGGGATTATTGGATTCTGGGGACATTGAAAAAATTTCCAGGATGCTCAAGGGTGCCAGGATTTTCCAGATACAACAGTTTATTCCTGTAAACACTATAGACAGAAATTATCTGAGGGTAAAACCTTATTCTGTAGAAAAATTGAGGGAATTAGCAAAAATTGCACAACCCTATTTTTCTGAAGTCCGTATAGAAGGGAAATGAGTGATGAAACTTAAAGTCCAAAGAATGAATAAGGATATCAAGCTCCCACATTATGGCCATAAAGGAGATGCAGGTTTAGATCTTTTTTCCTCTGCAGAGTACGTCCTGGAAAAAGGGGAAGTTAAATCGATTAATACAGGAATCAAGGTTGCTATTCCTGAGGGCCATGTGGGTTTAATATGGGACAAAAGCGGCATCTCGCTTAAAGCAATTCACCGGCTTGCCGGAGTGATAGATTCGGGCTACAGAGGAGAAGTTAAAGTTGTAATGGCCAACCTTAGTAATATGCATTTTTCAATCGAAAAGGGAATGAAAATCGCGCAACTAATTGTCCAACCTGTAAACGAGGTAGAAGTAGAAGAAGTTGAGGAACTCGAAGAAACGCCTCGCGGGGGAAATGGATTTGGAAGCACTGGAAAGTTTTAGATTCATCCTGGATTTATCTTTTAACCTTGAAGTTTCTCTATTTCCGTGACAGTTAATTATGAAGGTGTAATCTGTCACAGCGCCGGTTC
>JACUUK010000151.1 GCA_014859315.1 Candidatus Aminicenantota bacterium | reverse complement strand
TTAATATGTTCAATAAGATTCGCTGAGCTTAAGTACAGGAGGAAAGTTATGTTGCTTAAAAACTATACCAAAGAAATTTCCAGACCGGTATGTAATCCAAGTTTTCAATCCGTACATTGTATCGCCCACCTGGCTGAAGATATCAAAGAGGTGCTCCCTTATCTGAATACAGCACTTGGCGGGTTTTCGTATACAAAGGAGCCACCGTCTGTGGCTTTTAAGGTACATGGCAAACTTATTAGCGTGTATCCTCGAAAGATCGCAATCAATGCGCTTAAGGACGAAGCGGAGGCAGATAAGATTCTGGAATGGCTCAAAGGGGAAATCAATGCGGCCTGGGAAAAACGGGCAGAGATTGAACCTAAGTATGAGGCTACACCAAAACCCAAGGTAATGGAAATACTCAGGCTATTACCCAAAACCAACAGCAGGGAATGTGGTCGGCCTACCTGCATGGTTTTTGCCGCACAGGTGGCAGAAGGAGCAAAAGGCGCCGAAGATTGCCCACCGCTTGATGAGAAAGATAAACAAAAGCTGAAGGAATACCTTGGGCAATTCCCATTGTGAATGTCACCAATCAAAACCCGGATATAAATTCAGGTTTAATGATATGTGTGGTAGCAGGGGAGACATAATCAACAAAAACATGCCAAGGTAAGGCCTGGAAAGGTATAAGTATGAATGTCACAAAAAAAGTGGTGGTTGAATTTTCCCCTTTAGAGGTGGAACGACTCTTGGCCATCCTCATGGATGATGACCGTGAAGATGCATTCCTTTTCTTAAAAGAGGTCCTTGAACGAAAAATTAAGGACAAGCTTCGGCCTCATTGCGTACCGGTATTTGAGTCTTCATACAATCCTAAACAGAAGGACAAATTTTCCAAGGAATCATAGTGTTACACAAAGGAAAGAATTGATGAAAGAACAAAAAATCAGGGGTTGGAATGTCGGAGAGGGAGCAGAATTCATGGTGTTTTCTGCATACATACAAGCTATCAAATCATAAAATCGATGGGCACTGGTGACAGGCGGCACAGTCGGGCGTATCCGAACACTTGAAGGGGGAACCTTTGAAAAACTTGATAATGATCCTGGCAATCGGATTTATCGTCTTTGAGTTTATCGAGCATGTGATTTTCCCTCTGTTCTGGTATATCAAAAACCGAAAGAAAAGATCAATCTGTGGCTTGACAGGCATGCTGGGAAAAGTGGCCGAAGTCAAACAGTGGCAAACAAGCGAAGGGCGGGTTTTTGTTAACGGAGAGCTGTGGAGGGCTGTCAGTGATGTTCCTCTATCGACTGGTGATAAAGCTATTATTCAAAATGTGGAAGGGCTAACATTAAGGGTGAAGCCTTTCAACTGCTGAATCCGGTACGCTCAAACAGTAAGGGGTATAATATGTTCAGCAATTCTCGACGCATTTTTAGTTTCCATGCTGAATCATCATGTTCTGTTACTATCTGAGTAAACGTTCACGGAACGTTGAAATTAGAAATTTGGCCTTCATGCCTGCCCGCCATCGCTCTCGCTCAGGCGAGGCGGGCGGGCTTTTGTACTGTTCTTCCTAATTTCCAATTTCTATTTTAATCTCTCCCTAATTTCTATTTTCCAATTTCAAGCTTCAAGCCGTGAACGGCTACCGGAAATCTTTCTCATTGTGTTTATCCGCAGACGTCTATCTTCATTTATTGAGTGTTAAGCGGCTAAATAAAAACATAAGTAATAGTATTTTTCTTGTCGATCTTTTTTATTTTTGGTATTTAAGCGGGTAATCGTATAATTACTTGTTAGGATTAAGACTAAATGAATTTATTCTGGTCAACACGGGCACTGACCCAGTCAAAAGAAGATCACCTCACGGAATTCTTTGCTGCCGCATTAACGCTCAACGAACACGTGCGCAACGCATATGCTGAACTCGTTTTCGGTCGTTATGCTCAAGAAAATGGATGGAGAAAGCCTGTTATCGAAAAGGTGGAAACGCAAGTTTTGTACGATGACACTAACTGTTGTCCAGACATGCGGCTAACGCTGGCCGATGGGCACATTGTCATATGTGAACATAAGATTGACGCTCTTGAAACACAGGGATCAGAACCGGATGATCGATTACAACTCGAAAGATATTTGGACTTACCAATCGATGGACTGGTTTACGTTCGGTCGTCTTGGAAGTCTCCGACTCAAGCCGTATTAGAGAATCCAAAATACATAAGACCGCCCGAAAAACAAATCTTTCTATGGCGGGATTTTTACAACATTGTCGCTCAATCCGATGACCAGTTTGTCGTCTGGCTCAAAGAAGGTTTTGAGACACTGGGTTTTACCCCGCCTCACCCCATTATTGGTGAGCTTTCAGGGCCAGACCCTGAAGAAAACTCGAGGAATCGCACGAATTTTGCTAAGTTATGGAGTAGCACGAGGTCTTTCTCGAGTCAATTAGGATGGAAAGTCGGTACAGGCTCAATTGTTGAACTCTATCTTTCCCAAAGCCCGACGTCTCTGGCTACTGATGTATTCGTTTCACCAGCAATGCTGGACAGGTTCCTTTTCCGTGTGACCCCTGGTAAACGAAAGCTGGATGAAGTACTCACTGTATTAAAGCATGCCGCCAAATCGTTACGCGTTCCCATAGAAATAAGTGAGACCATAGTTCGTCGAAAGGAAGGAAAGGTTCCAGTAGTGGATGTCACCTCTTCTCTTAACATGATCATCGGGGAAACTACACAAAGTGCAGCGGAAATAGAGAGAAGGCTGCCCGAATTTGTCGGGACATTCTTATCAGCATTGAACAGTAGCCACTGAGGAAAAGCAATCATAACAACCGCATACACTCTAACAAGCAGGGTCGGGCGGCTGTAACATTTGCCAAGTTTGAGTAAAACGTAGCATTTACAAATGCCCGTTTCCCCGCTTGTAGGTGATGCGGAGATGGCGGGAGATGATATGACTGACCTAATAAATAAGACAATAAAGATGGAAGCATGAGCAAAGGGCTTGGACTATGAAAAGTGAGATTTTTCGTTATAGCCAGTTACTTGACGCCGTAAAAATCCGGATCCGACAAGCTCAGGTTAAAGCCACACTTTCGGCAAATGCTGAAATGATTCTTATGTATTGGGACATTGGACGAATTATCGCTGAACGTCAAAAAAGCGAAGGTTGGGGGGCGGGCGTCATTCCCCGTCTATCATCTTTGATTTCCTGACCTTAACGGAACCATTTCAGGAGCGTGAACTTGAAGCTGGGTTGGTTCAACATTTGGAGAAGTTTCTGATAGAATTGGGGCAAGGATTCGCCTTTGTAGGGCGACAATATCATTTGGAGGTCAGCGAGAAAGACTTTTACATCGATTTACTGTTTTACCACCTGAATCTGCGTTGTTTTATGGTAATAGAGTTAAAAAAAGGAGATTTCAAACCTGAATATGCGGGCAAGATGAACTTCTATTGTAGTGTGGTGGATGACAAACTTAAACACGTAACCGACAAGCCAACCATCGGTCTTATTCTGTGCCAGACCAAAGACCGAATTCTTGCGGAATATGCCCTTCGTGATCTGAAAAAGCCAATCGGAATTTCCGAGTACGAACTTACTCGCGCCTTACCTGAAGAACTAAAATCTGATCTGGTCAAGTAAAAATGGACACCCGGTTAAGCTGCTTTTGCCAATGTAAAATTCTTCTCATAATCGTTCGGATTCTTGT
>JACUUK010000150.1 GCA_014859315.1 Candidatus Aminicenantota bacterium | reverse complement strand
TCACTAATATAATATTTGACAATAAAGGAGAGATTGTAAAAAATAACACAGGGAAAAGGATGAGTAGAAATATCCTGTATCATGACATGAAGAGAAAATTTGCCGTATGGTTTTCAACAGAGGGAGAGTTTAAAGAATTGATTGTTGAATTTAAAGACCGGAGCCATCCAGAAAAATTAAAATAAGATGAAGATTCTTCATACAGCCGACATTCATTTGAAAGAATTCGGTGATGACCGTTGGAAGACTCTCCAGAAACTCATCGATATAGCCAAAAAAGAGAAAATCGATGTTTTTGCCATATGCGGCGATCTCTTTGACAGGGGAGTGGATGCGGAAAAACTCAGGCCGCAGATAAGAGAAGTTTTTTCCGGCCATAAATTCAAGATTCTTCTGATTTCCGGAAATCACGACCAGGATTCCTACAGAGGCGGTTTGTTGTTCGGTGAGAATGTACATGTTATAAACGACATTAGAGAACCTTACATAAATCAGGATGTGTGTATATGGGGTTTGCCGTTTGAGCCAATAAGAGGGGAAAAAATCATTTCAAAGCTCCATTGGCTAGCATCAAATCTATCTCCAGACAAGAGGAACATCCTTCTTTTTCACGGAGAATTGTTGGATACATTCTTTGCCCCTGGAGACTTCGGGGATGAAGGCAATGAGCGTTACATGCCTGTAAAACTTGCTTATTTTAAAGATACTGCTCTTGATTATGTGCTAGCCGGACACTTTCATTCATGCTTTGATGTTAGAAGAATTAATAGCGGAGGTTACTTTGTTTATCCGGGTTCACCTGTGTCTATCACAAAAAGAGAGAAAGGCCGGAGAAAGGCAAATCTATTTGAGGTTGGAAAGCCGCCAAAAGAATATCCTCTTGATACGACTTATTATGAAGATGTGATTGTTGAATTTGACCCGTTCAAAGACCAAAAACCATTAGAAATGATAAAAAAGCGAGTAATGGGGCTTCCTTCTGAAGCAAAGCTGCTTCTTACTGTGAAAGGATTTATAAATGGAGAAACTGCAGGGATGAACGAAGAAATTCTTGCAGAAAAAATTAATAAATTGGTTGAAAAGAAAAGTGAAAGCAGTCCTGTTTACTTATTCAAGGATATTCGGCTTATCCTTGAGGACGACTTGTTAAAGAACTTCAAACAAAAACTGGACCAGATGAATTTAGAGGGTGCACATAAAAAAAAGATGCTTGACCTAACTCTCCAGGCAATGATAGGGGCTTCATCGTGAAGATAAAGGAATTTGCCATTGAGCGGTATGGCCCATTAAAGAATATCAAAGCTTTGTCTCTTAAAGATTTTAATCTTTTCTGGGGTGAAAACGAGGATGGTAAAACCCTGTCAATTGATGCCTTAGTCAAGATGCTTCTTGGGAAAAAGACGAGGCAGTTTGAAAAAATAAACCGTGTTGACGAAAACCCGGAAGGCTATGTCTTATTGGAAGACAGCGAAGGGAAAGAGCTTAAACTACCTGAGAAGGGAACTCTGACAGATTTTGTAGGATTGTCCTCGCTGGAGTGCCGGAATATTTTTATTATCCGAAATAGCCAGCTTTCTATTGGCAGAGAGAGAACTCGTGAAGAGAGTGAATTCTACACAAATGTCACTGACCGGCTTGTTGGACTCAGGACAGATAAAATTACGAGAATAAAGAAGAAATTAAAAGAATTAGGCAAGCTGACACGTGCAGAAAGCGGGGCCGAACTTGCAGATAGTTTGGAATTTAATAAGATAAAATCCAAAGTAAAAAAAGCAGAAGATCTGATTAAAAGAATTGATGAATTAGGAGAAGAGATACAAAGGGAAGGTTTTGACTTGCTGGAAGAAATGCATGTACTTGCAGAAGAAAATTTGATGTTGATAGAACAGAAACTCGAGAATTTCGAGAAAGCCAGAAAGAGGGAAGACTATGAAAAAGCAAAAAATGCCTTAGAAAAGCTTAAAAAGGCATTAGCCGGCCTCAAAGAGTTGAAAGTATATAACAAGGAAGATGGGCAGATTTGGAGAGATTTAGAACGCGATATTCAAAGGGATAAGGAAGAGAAAGAAAAATTACTGGCTGAACTTGAGAAGAACAAAGAAGCATTAAAAAGAATAAAGGAGGAGCTCAGCAAAAGAGAAAAAGATTTTAAAATCCTTGAGGAAAGAAAGAAAAAAATCGATGAAGAAATAAAGTTTGATTTAGAGAATTACAGGAAAAAAAGAGAGAAATCTGCGGCAAAGGACGAGAAAACCAAGTTTTTTATCCCGGCAGCAATTGTGTCTTCTGTGGTTCTTGTGCTTTCGATTTTAGGTATGATTCTACACCCGTCAGGACTCTTTACGGCTTTTGCCATTTTATTCCTGTTAGGGCTGCTTGGGTCAGGGCTGTATTTGTTTATTGCCAGGAATGAGATGGCTTCCCTTAAGAAGTCGTTAGAAAAGATTAAATCAGAATTGGCACGATTTAAATTGGGAGATGAAACTTTTGAAGGTATGTTGGCAAATATTCAATGTTTTGAAGACAATATAAAGAAAAAAGAAAAAGAACTTTCTGACATTCAGAGAGACAAACAGATATTAGAATCAAAGATTGAAGATCTGACGGATGTGAGGGTTCCATCTTTGTCTCGGAAGATAGATGAGGCCGAGAAGAAAATTAGTGAAATCAAAACAAGGTTTGGAGAAGAGAATTTCTCAGAATATAAAAAAAAATTAGATATTAACCAAAAGTACAAAGAAGATTTGGAGAGCTATAGAAAACTTTTAGAGAATTCCTTTGGAAGTCCAGAAGCTGATTTGGATGGAAACATTTTTTTGTGGGAACAAAAAATCAAAGAACTTGAAAAACATAAGGATGAAGCCAGGGATATTAAATATGAAGAAAGCAAGGTTACTACGCTGAAAGAAGAGAAAGCTCAAGAGGAACGAAATCTTGAACAAATAGAAAAAAAGATAGAATCCTTCCAGAGTAACCTCAAAGAGGTTGAAAGGGAAGTAAACAATCTTAATCTCCTTAAAGAAGAATTCCTTCCATGTCAGACGTCTGTGGATCTGAAAGCTGTAAAAGGGAAATTGAGGGACTTTATTGATGGGGTAGAAAACCAGAAAAATGCAGCCATAGAGGCAATAAAGATTTTTGAGGAGATAGAAAGCGAAGAAAAGGAAAAGGTTTCTGGACTCTTTGGGAGGGGAAGTGCTGTATCCAAATATTTCAATGAGATAACAAGTGGCTTTTATGAGGAAGTAAGATTTAATCAGGAATCTGGAGGTATTAAAGTCAAGATGAAGGATGGACACGAGTTGGAAGCGGATAAACTCTCAGCAGGCACATATGACCAGCTTTATTTTTCCATACGCCTGGCTTTAGGCGAGAAGCTTTTAAAAGAAGAGAAAGGGTTCTTCATTCTTGACGACCCGTTCATAAAAGCAGACCCGAATCGCTTAACAAAACAGATAGATGTTCTAAAGACAATTTCTAAGTTGGGATGGCAGATTATCTATTTTTCCGCCAAAGGAGAAATCAGGGATGTCCTCCAGGAGGAAATCAATCTGAATTGTGTCAAATACTTTGAGCTGAAAATTTGAAAACTGTAAATAAAAAGAGAAAACCAAATAATCTTCTTATTGACATTATAAACCGCCTTAGGAAATAAATATACAGGACAAAAAGGAGAGATATATGAAAATCAAAAGGAAAATAAGATATTGGCTTTTGACAGTATCATTACTATTGGTAATTATTTCTTCGGCATCATTCCTTTC
>JACUUK010000149.1 GCA_014859315.1 Candidatus Aminicenantota bacterium | reverse complement strand
TTTGCTACAATACTGAAAGCGTGTATTTGATTTTTTGCTGAAATCTCCTTTCCCACAAAAGATTGGAATGCAGGATATATGATAAAAATAAAGGCACCAAAGAAGAAAAGGCTGATAAGCGCAAGAATTTGTGAAGGAGCTATCCCTAAAAGAAAACAAAAGATCGTGGAACCGACAAGACTCCACTGAGTAAGTCTCGCTCGCCCAAATTTCCTGCTCAAGTAGCCAAAAACATATGTTACAATTGTCCCGATACCGATCCATGATGCAAGAAAAACCCCTGTGCTCCCGAGAGGGACGAGGAATTTATGGTTGAAAAGAGAAGGAGCATAATAAACGGTAGTTCCCCAGCATGCGCCACCAAAAAATATTCCAAAAATATAATATTTCATTCCTTTTAAAGAATCTTTCCAGTAAGAAAAATCAGGCTTTGGAAGTCCTTCGCTTCTTGTTGAGACATTTCTGACCGAAAGGAATCCCACGAAGCCAATGCATAGAATCATTGATGCCCAAGCATAAAGAGGAGTTTTCCAGCCAAAATTTTGTGCTAAAAACCCTACAGTCATAAAAGCCAAAAAAACTCCGAGGTTTCCTGACCCGTTTTGAATGCCTATGGCAAAATCAAGTATCTTTCCAGCATAGGTTTTAGACACTGTTGCAACACCAATTGGATGGTAGAAGCTCGCAAACACTCTCATCATTAGATAAGTTACCAGCAGCGTCAGAAAGTTCTGTGAAAAGGTAAGCAGAGCAAGAGAACACGAAAGGCCGCACAAGCTAAAAATAAGAAGATGCTTGTATTCAAATCTATGGGCAAAACTGGCAAGGAGAATTTGAAAGAAAAATGTGGTAAGAAGCCCCAGGTTTGATAGGATGCCGATATGCGAGTATTTGTTTATGATAAACTGGTGGCTGTACAGTAGGGGAAAGATCATCGGAACAGTCACAGTGGCAGCGTCATTCATGCCATGGAAAACCGAAGCGGAAAAAAGGACTTTTTTTTTCATATGGCTAATAAGAAATGGGATTTATATTAAACCTTAAAGAAGTTGTCAATTTGACTCGTTGTTTAATTTTCATGTTTCCAGCCAAAAAAATATTATTGATTATCCCAAAAAAAATAAGTAATGTGAATAAAAGATTAATAAAAAAGAGAGGAAAACATGTCTGTTAAATTATCAAGACGCGATTTTATCAAATCAGGTGTTGGGCTAAGTGCATCTGCAATGCTTGCAGGCGGCACTAATTTTCTTGATGCAGGGCAGGTAGGCAGAAGAATGGTTGTTATATCAAGCTCAAACGGCTTAAAAGCCACAGAAAAAGCCATGGAGCTTCTCAATCAAGGGAGCGATGCTTTAGATGCTGTGATTGCTGGAGTGAATATTGTCGAAGATGACCCCAATGATCATTCTGTTGGTTACGGAGGTCTTCCCAATGAAGAGGGTGTAGTAGAGTTAGATGCTTCAGTAATGCATGGGCCTACACATAATGCTGGAGCTGTTGCGAGTTTGAGGAAAATCAAAAATCCTTCTAAAGTCGCCCGACTGGTTATGGAGAGAACAGCTCATGTGCTCCTTGTAGGAAAAGGTGCATTGAAGTTTGCAAAAGCCCACGGATTCAAAGAGGAAAACTTATTAACGGATAAAGCGAGAGAAATTTGGCTTCGCAGAAAGGAACAGTTATCAGATTCAGATTTCTGGTATCCTCCAAAATCTGAAACCTTAAGTTCGGAGCTTTGCTCTTACGTGAGTTCATATGGGACTATCAATTGTTGTGCATTGGATGTGAATGGAAATCTTTCTGGAGTGACAACTACGAGCGGATATTTCTATAAAATTCCAGGAAGAGTCGGAGATTCACCAATCATAGGGGCTGGTCTTTATGTAGATAATGATATCGGAGCAGCAGGGTCCACAGGGTTGGGCGAGGCAAACCTTCTTACATGTGCAAGTTTCATGGTAGTAGAATTTATGAGGCGCGGAAATTCTCCTGAGGAAGCATGCTTAAAAGCTTTGGAGCGAATAGGACAGAAAGCGAAGTTGTGGCCTGGACGGTCAGATGAAAATGGTTTTCCACGATTCGGCCTGAATTTCTATGCCATAAATAAAAAAGGAGAATATGGTGCAGCATGCATGTGGAAAGGAGCACACTTTGCTGTTCACGATGGAAAAGAAAATAAATTGATGGATTCTGCCTATTTGTTCAAAAGAAAATAAAAGATTTATTGTTCTTCAAACACAATGGCTGTATAACCGTCTTTATTCAATCGAGCAGCGATTTTTTCTGCCTCAGAAAGGGAGCCTGCTTTTATCCTCACCCGATAATAAGTGCGAGTGAGTGTTTTGAATTGAGAAATATAGACATGTCTGTAAGATCTTCTGAGCTTTTTATGTAGGGTGTGGGCATTCTTCTTAGAAATAAAGGCACCGGCCTGGATAGAATATTTTACTACTATCAATTTTTTAGGCGAACGCTGTGGGATTACTTCGATCCGCACCGGTACTACGCCAGGTCCTATCATGTCTAATGCCTTTGCTGCCGCATAAGAAAGGTCAATAACTCTGCCTTTGACAAAAGGGCCCCTGTCGTTTATTCGTACAGTGATAGATTTTCCATTATTCAGGTTTGTGACCATCACATGAGTTCCAAAAGGAAGGGTTTTATGAGCAGCTGTAAGGTCATGCATGTTGTAAATCTCTTTATTAGAAGTGAGCTTGCCGTGAAAGTCAGTCCCATACCAGGAAGCAAGGCCAGATTGAACCCCTTCAGAGGGGAGGTAACTTATTCGGGTACATGATGTAAGAAGAAAAATGAACGGGATAGTAAATAAAAATATTTTTACTTTTAAATGTTCGATCCTTACTTTCCCTAATTTCCGCATAATTATTAATCTTTTTATGGATTTTACCATAATGAGAAAAAAACTCCAGCTAATCTATGAAGTTGTAATGATGACAATTCCTATAATTACTATTGTTTTTATTAAAATAGGTTAAATTTACAGAAGTTTCATGAAGCTCTCTTTCAGAAGATCAAAAGCTTCGCCTGGGTCTGAGCAATATCTAAAAATTTGTATGTCTTTTGGAGTTATTGCTTTATATTTTAAGAGGTTTTCAAATTTAATTATATCATGCCAATAATCTTTTCCATAAAGCAGTATTAAGAATCCATCCCTTGGGACCTTTTCTGTCTGCACGAGCGTAAGCATCTCGAAAAGTTCGTCCAGAGTCCCAAATCCTCCAGGGAAAGCAACAACAGCTCTGGTTTTATAGAAAAGCCAAAATTTACGCATGAAAAAATAGTGAAAAACAAAAGAAAGTTCAGGAGATATATAAGAATTTGGAAACTGTTCGTTGGGAAGAGAGATGTTCATGCCGATTGATTTACCGCCAGCACGTGCAGCTCCACGGTTGGCAGCCTCCATGATTCCAGGCCCGCCTCCTGTGCAAATCACGAAATTTTTCCCCTTTTTTTTCAATTTTATTGCCCAGGTTGCAATATTAAAGGCCAATTCTTCTGCTTCCCAGTAATATTTTGTGAGAATAGAATCTTTTTCCTTGGGATTTGCCATGGATGAACCTAAGAACAGCACTGTATCATTTACTTTAAACTTATCCAGTCTTGAGAGTGGTTCGAGATATTCACTCAAAATCCTTACTGTCCGTGCTTCAGGAGAGTTTAAAAATTCCAGATTTCTATACGCTTTTTCAGGGACATGTGATTTTTTCATGATTGCCTCTTTTAAGAAATGATTGTAAAATTTTATATTAATTAGTTCCTAATGACAAGATTTTA
>JACUUK010000148.1 GCA_014859315.1 Candidatus Aminicenantota bacterium | reverse complement strand
ATCCTTGCCAAGACCCTCCCACCCTCCACAATGGGCTTCAGATGGAGAGGAACCGGCGCCGCACTTCTCAATTAGGTCAGATGTTTCTCTCATCATGGAAATAGAGATACTTAACTGGTCATATATCCAGTTGCTTTGGAGAGTGAAATTTTGTTATAAATGCCTTCTGGAATGATGTTCTATTTTATGCTCTTTGCATATATTCTGCTCCTTCTCTTTGTGAGTGTTTTGTTTAGGAGAAGGATGCAAACTCTCGAGGATTTTTTCCTTGCTTCTCGAAACCTTCCTGCTTTTCTGGTTTTTTTATCGCTTGCTGCCTCTTGGCTGGGGGCTACCTCTATCCTTGTTTCTATGGATGAAGCTTACAGGCAAGGGGTGAGTTCATTCTGGGTTATGGGGATGCCGGCTATATTGACAGTCCTTGTGTTTGCATTTTTTCTTGCGCGGCCTATTCGCCATTTACCTATTGTGACTTTACCTGACCTTGTTGAAAAGCGTTATGGCCGGATAGTTCGCCATCTATCATCAGTTTTGATAGTCTGGTATATGATCCTATTGACTTCTTCCCAGATGGTGGCTGTCGGGAGTTTTTTACGTGAATTTCTCGGAACTTCATATGTATTGGGCCTTTTAATAGGAACATCAATTGTTTTAATTTATTCGATTTTTGGCGGATTTTTTTCGGTTGTTGTAACAGACGGTTTTCAATTTTTTCTTATAATTGTAGGAGCAGCCAGTATATTTTTTTTGATGTCAAGCGCTTCTTCATTCAAGGACATTCCTTTTTTAGCGGCCGAATTGGGAAAAGAAGGATACTTTCAATTTTTTTTTGATATAAAAAGGAATTTCTTGATATGTCTTTCCTTTACTATGGCCTGGATCATCTCACCTATTGTCTGGCAGAGAATTCAAGCAGCCCGGACAGAGAAGAAAGCACAACAAGGGCTATATGCTGCTGCTGGGACTTTTTTCTTGTATTATGTGTGTATTGTGTTTATTGGGATGCTATCGCTTTCTCTGTTTCCTTCAGGGGTTCATGAGGGGCCTATTCTTTCTGCAGTAATGCTGTTGAAACCTGGAACAATCCCTTCAGGGATAATTTTTGTGGCAGTAATGGCAGCGGTCATGTCAACCATGGATACAGCTATCAACACAGGAGCCATGTCTTTGACGAGAGATATCTATCAAGAGATTTTTCACTATGGCAGAAAAGACAATATAGTTTCTGTGAGTCGCTGGGCAACATTTATTGTTGGGGCATGCGCTTTTCTTGTAGCGACCAAGTTTCAGAGCATCCTTATAATGCTTGGACTTTCTTCAGAGATTATGGCGGAAGGATTGTTCATACCCGGCATCGCTATGATATTTTTGAAGAAGAAATATCCTATGGCAGGGATACTGAGTCTTGTTCTTGGGGGCGGGTATGCTATTTTCGGTTTTTTTTGTCAAGCCAGAATAATTCCCATTAATTGGCCTGAATGGCCTTTTTCAGTCCCCTATGGGCTTGGACTAAGCATGGTTGGCTTCGGTGCTGGCATAATGATTGATAAAATCCGTGTAGAAACTCCCCAGTAATCCATGAAAATACGGGACATGATTTTAATTCGAAGAATTAGGGATCGTATCCCCGTTATTTTCACGTGATGTTCCAATATTTAGATACTCAAAACAGTGATGAGCCGGATGTTGACGAAGTAGACTCGAAAAGAAATAGCTGCAGAGTTTGCGGATGAAATTTCAGTGTTTACTGTTAATGATGTTTTGTATATTATGTAAAAAATGTCTATTTTTTATAAGATTCGCTGGACCCTTATGGGTATAATTGGAAAAATTGTTTTATGGTTATGGGCGAAATCTTGCAAAGTAACAGTCATAGGAGAAGAAAATTACAATAGATTACGCAAACGTAGCAAGCCAGTTATCATCATGGTTTGGCATGGGAGGATTTTTTTTGTCCCTTATTTTTTCAGGCGGCGTGGGATGATGCCCCTTGTAAGTCCCAGCAAAGACGGTGAAATCGCAAACCAAATCATGTCTCGTTGGGGGTATAAAATAATAAGAGGTTCGAGTTCTCATGTGATGAAGAGGGCCTGGAATGGCATGAAAAAAGAGCTGCAAAATGGAGGCGAAGTCATTCTTGTGCCTGATGGCCCAAGAGGTCCAAACCGTAAGTTGAAAAAGGGAGCTCTTAAATTGGCTCTTGAAACAGGAGCTTATCTTGTGCCTGTTTCCTTTTCAGCATCAAAGAAAAAATTTCTTAAAAGTTGGGATAACTTTTTGATTATCAAACCGTTTTCAAAAGTTGTGGCTATCTACGGGAAACCAATCCAGCCAGAATTGCTTAAGGATGAAAAGAACTTACAGAAAAAATGCAAGGAGATAGAAACTGTTCTAATACAGTTAGACAATGAGGCAGACCGATTTTTTGACACTCCATAGTGGAAGCATCTTTTTTTTCCGTGATAGGATGAAAGGATTAAGACCCAGGAATGGCTTTGCTCCCCTCAGATTTTATACGCCATTCCCTCACCTCTCCCTTCGGCGGCCTCGAAACTCCGCATCTAAGACTCAATCCTCAATTACTGCTTGTTGCCTTCTGAAGCCAAAAGGTTTGTTTGGTCTTGTGCTCAGACATCCTCGGCCGTCTTGGCCAGATTCCCTTGGGGTCGGTTCGGGAAGGCTAAATCTTCGAAGGTCGCTTCAGCCATCCCGGGTCTTTTCTAGTTAAGGCAAAGTTAAGGCGAATTAATAGAACTTCAAATTTCATGGGGAAAAAGATGTTTCCCTCCATAGTTACTTAATTGCTTCTGACAGGCATTTGTGTTATAAATACCTAAAAAAAAGGAGATAAAAATGAAGGGAAAGATTATTTTTCTGGTTATTTTGCTTTTTGGCTTATCCTGCTCTTTATTTTCCCAGAGCTCCAGTGAATTGATTATACAAGGGGATCAGTTATATGCACAAATGAAAGACATGGCAACCGCAAAGGAAGCGTTGGGAAAATATCAGGCCGCTATTGAAAATATAGATTCCAAGTATGAGGCATTCTGGAGGATTTCAAGGATTCTTTATTTTATTGGTGTTCATACAGAGAGCAAGAAGGAAATGAAGTCCATTTTTTCGCAGGGAATTTATTATGGAAAAAAAGCTATTGATGAGAATCCGGATAAGCCAGAAGCACATTATTGGCTTGGAGTCAATTACGGAAAATATGGGGAAACAAAAGGCGTGTTAAAGAGCTTGTCTTTAGTCGGTCCTATTAAGGAAGAGATGAATAAAGTGATAGAAATCGACAGGACCTTTGAAGACGGTGGGGCTGACAAAGTTTTAGGAAGAGTGTATTTCAAGCTCCCCGGATTTGCAGGTGGAAGCAAGGAGAAATCTCTTGAACATCTGCTTAAATCCAAAGAGATTGGCCCTAATGATCCGTTGACCCGTCTTTATTTGGCAGATACATATATTGCCTTAAAGCAATTCGATAAGGCACGCGAGGAAATTGATTTTGTTTTGGGCCTGGATGATAACCCACGTTGGATCTCCGATGTAGCCGATTGCAAGAAGGAAGCAAAAGAAATGCTTCAGAGAAAAGAATTTAGAAAAAGATAATAAAAATCGGGAACATTTCTATTTACGTGACAGTTAACCTGAATTATTCATAAATTATGCCGACACCAATATTTATTTTCCATGATATCTGCCAGTTACGTTGATTTTTCCTTCAGCATAACATTCAATTCTTTTCACATGTACTTCTTTTCCTCTATGTCGGCATTCTTTACCCTTCGGGCGAGCCGATCT
>JACUUK010000147.1 GCA_014859315.1 Candidatus Aminicenantota bacterium | reverse complement strand
CTGCCGCATCCGCGATCCTTGATCGCCTAAGTTTCAACGGAAGGTTCATCACCTTGTTAGCGCCGATTTAGATATCCCCCTATATCACCGATCTAATATTCCCTCCTTATAATTCCTGTTCTTCAAGCTCATAGGGAGATGAAGGTTTTTCCCTTCTTATTCCTCTTGGTCGTTTTGTTCCTTTGGCTTGTATGATTACTGTCATTCCAATGCCGAAGGAGAACCAAGATGCAAACGAAACAGTGTCCTTATTGCCAAAAGTTCCTTACCATCAATCCGCGGGTAAGGAAGCAGAGGAAGACCTGTGGATCTCCCTCCTGCCAGAAGGCGTTAAACAGAAACAACAGTGCCCGGTGGAGACAGCAGCATCCCGATAGTTGCCATCCCGATTACCCCCGGGTCAAACTCTGGCTCCAGAAACATCCAGGCTACCTCCAACGCTACAGAGAAGACCATCTCACCTATGTTGAGAAGAATCGTCAGGCCCAACGACTCCGGGATCGGCGAAAAAAGCTCCATCTTGATATACAAAACAAGATTAGAAGACAACCTACTGAAATCATTAACCAATTATGGAATTCATCCCATCTTGATATACAAAATGTTTCTGAGATCCAACCCCTTGAAATGACTTTCCTTTTCTCCACCCTTCCCTGTCTTGATATACAAAATTCGTTGGACAACAAGGGCTGTCCGAAGGAAAATGGCACCATCGAAGCCAGGAGGTGAGGACGATGACTGTCAAAAGACTCCTTTTCCCCGACCGAGTTCGAAAGATCGAAGGCTCCTTCAGTTGGATCGATCACCGTTTCATTACAGGGGGTTTCTTGCGAGACCTTTCCACCATCGAAATTCTTCTTTACCTCTTCCTGGTCGCCGTCTCGGATCGAAATGGGCTGAGTTTCTATCATGACGACCGAATCGCCACTCTTCTGAAGATCGATCTGGCTTCCCTGGGCAAGGCCAGGGAAGGGTTAATAGTGAGGTCGCTCGTGGCCTATGATCCCCCTCTGTACCAGATCCTGTCTTTGCCCTCTCGTCCGGTCCTTCTTCCCTCCGGAGAGCAATGGGAGAGAAGAGAACATGAAAAAGCCATCCACTTTTTTAAAACCATTCAGGAGGTGCTCAAATGAAGATCGAAACCTGGGCCTCAATCCGTCACCTTTATCACGCTGAGAAACTTCCCAAGAAGGCCATCGCCAGAAAACTTGGCCTCGATCCTAAGACCGTGCGCCAGGCCTTAAAGAAGGAGACTTTCTGTGCTCCTTCTCCCTCCCATAGGGCCTCCCAACTTGATCCTTTCAAAGACAACATCCAGACCCTCCTTGGAACCTATCCGGGCCTCAGTGGAGTGCGCATCCACGAGGAGATCCAAGCCATGGGCTATTCGGGCGGCATCAGTATCCTCCGGGATTATCTGAGAACGA
The DNA here is from genome assembly GCA_014859315.1 of Candidatus Aminicenantota bacterium. Classification (GTDB taxonomy): domain Bacteria; phylum Acidobacteriota; class Aminicenantia; order Aminicenantales; family Aminicenantaceae; genus Kmv29. The sequence goes on along the minus strand of JACUUK010000147.1, from coordinate 2,399 downwards.
TTCAGCCGCCCCCCAAAGCGTTTCTTCCCATTCGGGTTCTCCCCGCGGAAGAGGCACAGTGCGATTGGGCCTATGCCGGCCGAATCTCCTCCCAGAAGGTCTACTGCTTCCTCATGGTCCTCTCCTTCAGCGGCATGCTCTATCTCGAATTCTTCCCCTCTCAATGTTTTGAAAACTTCCTCATCGGCCATGTCCACGCCTTTCATTATTTTGGCGGTGTCCCTAAAAGAATCCGGTACGACAATTTATCGAGCGTCGTTTTACACCGATTCGACCGGAGTGTCCATTTGAACCCACGCTTCCTCGATTTTAGCGCACACTATCTCTTTGACCCTTCCCCCTGCAATGTGAAATCACCCCATGAAAAAGGGCGGGTCGAAAAAAATGTGCACTACGTTAAAAGGAATTTTCTTGCGGGAAGATCTTTCCTCTCCCTGACCGATATCAACGCTCAGGCTCTCTCCTGGAGAGACCAGACGGCCAATTGCCGTATCCATGGCTCCACCAAACAGAAGCCGATCGATCTGTTCCTGAGGGAAGAACAGCACCGTCTCATCCCTCTGCCTCAGAGGGATTACGATATCCGGATCACCACTCCTGTCAAGAGCACTTCTCAGGCTCTCGTCCAATTCGAAACCAACCGCTACAGTGTCCCCTTTGCCTATGCCTCCCGAATGCTCACGCTCAAGGCTGACGATCAGTTTGTCTCGATCTATGCCCTGGATCAGCGCATCGCCCAACATCCTCGCTCTTTCCAAAAATATCAGCGCATCGAAGACCCCAGCCACTACAAAGGACTGCTCCCTTCTAAACCTAAGGCGACTTACTTCAAACACCGGGATGCCCTACTTGCCTTGGGGGAAACGGCTCGCCGTTATGTCGAGGCCCTGGCAAAAACCGAACTCCACCCCTTTTATCAGTTCAAAAAGGTCATCACTCTGATCGATCTCTACGGTAGGACCGAAGTCCTTCAGGCCATGGATCATGCCCTCCATTACAAGGCCATGGGTTACGAGTACCTCCAGAATATCATCCTCGTAAACCGCCGGAACCGCTCTTGCTCTACCCCTCCGGGCTCTCCCTCCTCCAAAATCAATCCCGACCTCATACGCTCCACCTGGGTCGAGGAGAGAGATCCCGGCCTCTATGACCAACACTTCCAAATCGAGGAGGATGACGATGAAGATCGAATCCCTGAAACAAGCACTGACGACCCTTCATCTGAAGACAATGGCTGAGATGCTCGAAGAGATCTTGAAACAGGGAGAAAGAGAAAACCTCTCCGCTGTGGATATCCTCTCCCTTCTGGCCTCTCAGGAGATGGCTGCCCGAGAACAGAGACGGGTCAAAACCCGCGTCGCCCAGGCCAACTTCCCTGTGCTCAAAACCCTCGATGCTTTCGACTTCGCCTTCCCCAAATCGATCAATAAGTCCCAAATCCTTAACCTCTTCAATCTCCATTTCATTGAGAAGAAAGAGAATGCCATCCTTATGGGCCCCCCGGGTACAGGAAAAACTCATATTGGCCTGGCCCTGGGGTATCATGCCTGTCAGCATGGCATCAAGACTCTTTTCACCACGGCCATGAATCTGATCAACCAGTTATCCGCTTCTCTGGCCGATCATTCCTTCCTCAAGGCCATGAAGCTCTTCACCTCACCCAGACTCCTGATCATCGACGAACTAGGCTATCTCCCCGTGGATAAGCAAGGCGCCGAGCTCCTCTTCCAAGTGATCTCTAACCGGTACGAATGTGGCTCCGTCGTCGTGACCACCAACCGGGCCTTCCGAGACTGGGGAGCCATCCTCAACAACGACAATACCCTTGCTTCTGCCATGATTGATCGCCTCGTCCATCACGGGGTGCTGGTCCAGATCAAAGGAGACAGCTATCGAGTAAAATAGGACTGACGATCTAAAACCTGAGATTCTTGCTCCTGACTGGAGGCCATAATGTCTTGTGTCTTTGATTTGCCCTCAGTCCTATGTCCCTCTCTGTCCTCTTCCCCCTTATTTACATGGGGGGAGGACTCCTTAATCGTTGAAAAAGGGGGAATTCCTGATCGGCGCTAACATGGAGACTTATGGGTCTCTTGGAATAGTCCTCCGTGCTTACAAAAGAAAGCGACTATCACTTGCTGAAACTAAAAGGGTTTTGTCTGACCTGTTCAACGTAAGTTCCCTCTACCTCAGTCCAAACTTATTCCATCACGTTCTTGCAGGGCTTTCTAATAAAAAGAAAACTTAAAGCTTTACAATCACACCTGGAGTAGAAAATCCACCAATATATTGATTTCCTTCAATTTCTGTGCCCCTGAAACCTCCTTCTTCCTTGATTCTTCAGGAAAGTTTTAGTATCGTCTTTGAAAAAAACGGGTCTTGGATGATGGGGGTTAAGG
>JACUUK010000146.1 GCA_014859315.1 Candidatus Aminicenantota bacterium | reverse complement strand
AAAGGAGATTTCTTAAAAGCTCAAAAAATTATTTTTCAGATTCGTTCTTCTATAAACAATTTTTTTGACAATGTCCTTGTTATGACAGAGGACAAAAGAACCAGAAAAAACCGGCTGGCCCTGCTTCAAGCAATTAGTAAGCTTCTGATGAATGTAGCCGATTATTCTCAAATCGTTATCGAAGGATGAATTTTACTCCGTATGGAGTTATTGGAAGCTTATTTCGTCTGCCAGGAGAATATATTATCAAATTACATGCTGGAGATAGAGAGTTTACACAAATAATAGAAATTAAATAAGTTACATTGACAGGCCTCTTAAGGATTACTTGCCCGTCTCTTTTTTAGGGACTTTACTTTCAGGAGTATATTTTTGCTCTAAGGAGATAATTTTAACAAGTGTTCCAGGATAATTCTGCCCCTTTTTTTCTCCATAAGGGTTGAACTGGACTCCAACCTGGTATTTATAGCTTTTTTCAGTATTTAAAGATGTCCACCGGACTGCTCCGTTTAGGGCAAGAGAGGTTCTTTCTCCAGGAACAGAAATATTTAGCAATACCTTAGTGTTAATTTTTAAGGGATGCTGGCAAAGAAAACGAAGGCCTCCACGGCTGATATCCATCACAGGACAAAATTCTTCGTTATGCGTTTTTGAGGGGAAAATGATTTTATTTTTCTTATAGTTAAGGGTGGCCCCAGGAATTTCAAAGTGAACACAGACTCTTTTTTCTATCCCTTTATAGTCCATAAGAATCTACCTTCATGGCTTTGTCCCCAGTCATTAAAATTTCCCAATATGCTATAAAAATATAATAAATTAATAATAAAAGTCAAAAATATTTATTTTTTATACATTCCCCGCACAAGAAAAAGAAGGCAGAAAGAGTTAAAAAGGACAAGATATTTAATAAGGGAAGGAAGTCCAAAAAGAGGAATTAATAGAGAAGATGCAAAGAGAGCGCCGATGAAAGAACCCAATAAATCCAACCCGTATCCTAACCCGTAATTCTTTTTTTCTTGAAGGAAGAGATAGTTAGAAACTATAAACAAATATCCACCTAAAAAGCCAAATGAAAATAGGAATATAAAAAACAAATATTCCTTTGGAATTGTAGTCAAGAACAAAAATAGAAGGACGAGAAGAAGAATAAATCCCGATTGGATGAAGAATATATGCCTGAAACCAGGGTTTTTTCTGACTTTTCCGTAAAGAGCTCCCACAAATAGTCCTGTCATGAAGGAAGAAAAAAGAAGAGAAATACTATGATATAGATAACCGTAACAGATTTGAAAAGAGATGATGATGATGATTTCAACAATAATTGTAGTAAGTCCCATAAGGGCCAGCGGAACCAAGTAAAAGGGAGCATTTTTTCGTTTAAATCCGAAAAATACAAGTACGCTGCAAAATAAAATAAGAGGAAAATCCAAAATCCAGAAGGTCTTTCCTTTAGATAATAGTAAAAGAATTTGAGATTCAATGCTGCGAAATTGTGTGCTCCAGAGCACAGAGATGTAAAAATAGCTAATCGGGGTGAGATCTTTGTTGATTTTTTTTTTACCCGAAGATATTTGTTCATTTAGGAATTGGACTCTCAATGGACTCAACCGGTAGGGAAGAATTTGGGGGGAGACATAGGAGTTTTGAATATTGAACTGCTCGATTTTGTGCGTGATCTCATTCGAATCAAGAGAAATAGAGCTCAGAGAAGCTAAAAATATGTTTGTTGTTCCAGGAACGACTTTGACCACAGGAAATACTTCTTTTAGGGTTGCATATAGGGATGAAAGAAAGTCTTGGCGCTCAGGACTGATATAATTCTCGGAAGAGGGAACACAGAATGAAAAGACTCCATTATTTATCATTTTATTTCGTGCAATCTCAAAGAATTCTTTAGTATAAAAACGGTTGATTTGAGCTGTTGCGGGCTCTGGAAGGCTGAGAAGGATGACATCATATTTTTTAGAGGTTTTATTAAGAAATGCTCTTCCGTCTTGATAATAAATATGAATGCGGGGATCTTTAACATTAGAAGTTTCCTCTGTTGGAAGATGGCGCATAGAGATTCGAATGAACTCCGGGTCTAATTCTACATAGTCAACCTCGGCTCTCGGGTATTTTAGTATTTGGGAGAGTCCGCTTCCTATCCCTCCACCAATAAGTAGAACATTCTTTGCAGTAGGACTTTGCAGCATGGCAAAATGGACAGATTCTTCAGAGGAAGCTAGGTCAGGATATGAGTATGCACGAATATTGTTATTGTATAGGGATATCTGATTTTCGGTTTTAAGAACCTGAACCTTGCCGTAGGGAGTGTCTTTGCTCTGAAGTAATTGAAAAGGTTTCCAGTAAAATTTTTGCGAAGAGAAGTCAAGTGCACCAAATGCAAAAAGAAAGACAAGGATAAAAACAAATAGAACTGCGTGTTTTCTCCTCCCAAAAGAAAAGAAAACAACGCATGTAGATAAAGCGCCGATAAAAGCTGCTCCCTGCCAGTTTGAGAGGATAGGGATTATAAAGAGATAAACGATTAGTCCTCCAATCGATGCGCCCAAGGATTCCATGATGTAAACCTGGGATAGATTTCCTTGTAAATAATAGGTGTTCAGTACAAATAAAATGCCTAAAGGAAAGCTTATTAAAAGAGAGAGAGCCAAAGAGTAGATGATCATAGAGGATATTCCAGGCATTTCTCCAGGGAAAACATGAATAACAAACCTTGAAAACCTGAGAATAATTAAACTGATGGGAAAAATCAGAATAACACCATAGTAAATTCTGCTGAACATTAAAAAACCGGGTTTTGATCTTGGGGCTAAAATACTTCCTAAACCACCCCATAAAAGCCAGGAACCCAGACAAATGCCGAATGTCATTTCGTTTCCGAAAAAATACGCAGAGAATTCTCTAAGGAAAAAAATTTGATATGAAAGCGCAAGGAATCCAAGAAGAAACGGAGGAATAATGTTTATCAACTCCAAATTCCAGGGATAGATTTTTGGCAAAATTTGCATTTGCCGTGCTTGATATCGATTTTTTGAATCTGGTATCCCACTCGTTCAACAAGAAGATTCTTGCAGTATGGACAGTAAGTGCTTTCTCCTTCATGACCTGGGACATTACCTATGTACACGTAATGGATTCCTTCAGAAATAGCGATGTTTCGTGCTCTTTCAAGAGTTGGGATAGGTGTAGGAGGAAGGTTTTTAAGAAGGTACATCGGATGAAACCTTGAAAAATGGAGGGGAACATCCGGGCCGATCTCATTCATTATCCACTGGCATAAGAGTTTGATTTCACTTGGAGAGTCGTTTAAAGTTGGAATAACTAAATAGACTATTTCTAACCAGACACCACGGCTATTTGCAATAGTCTTTATTGCGTCCAGGACAGGCTGAAGTTCTCCTCTAACGTATTTTGTGTAAAAGTCTTGAGAGAAGGATTTTAAGTCCACCTTAATGGCGTCAACACAATCCACCAATTTATGTAAAGGCTCTGGATTTATATAACCTCCAGTTACAACAGTATTTTTAAGGCCGACTTTCTGGGCTTCTTTGGATGTATCGATCATATATTCGTAAAAGACTATGGGTTCAGAATAAGTGTAGGAGATGCTGGGGCACCTGTTTTTTTTAGCGGATTCCACAACTACAAGGGGAGGAAAATCGATATGATGAACCTGTTCGGGCCTGACCTGAGATATTTCCCAGTTCTGGCAAAATTTACAATTAACATTGCATCCTGCAGATGCTATTGAGAGAGTACGGCTTTTAGGAAAGAAATGGAAGAAAGGTTTTTTTTCTATAGGATCCACATGAATCGCACATGCTTTTCCATAGACTAATGTATAGTAAGTTCCATCTATATTTTCTCTTACGCCACAATAGCCCCTTTCTTTGTCTCC
>JACUUK010000145.1 GCA_014859315.1 Candidatus Aminicenantota bacterium | reverse complement strand
AGATTCCCGTTTGTTTTCTATAATTTAATCCAAATCTATTTTATTTTCAAATTTTTATGAAAAAAGGGCAGATTGAAATTTTAGTGGCCTGCTCATTCGTAATATATCACGCCGCTTAACAGGCCGAAGCATGAACCTCAAACTGCACCCCAAAAATTCGAACCACCTGGAGTGCTAAATCTTGACTATCTTGAAACGCAGATTCGATTGTAGTATAGTCCCAAAAAGATGAAAATCCTTCTATTCCCCTTCTTCCTGGTCTACAGGTTTGTAAGCAGCGTAAAAAACTTCCTTTACAACCACAATCTGCGCCATTCATACAAAGCTCCTATTCATGTGATTAGTATCGGAAATATCGCCTTTGGAGGATCTGAAAAAACGCCTCTTGCTGTTCACCTTCTAACTTTTCTGCTTAACAATGGATTTAAGCCGGCTTTAGTTACACGGGGTTACAAGGGCACATGGGAAAAGCAAGGAGGAATTCTTTCTGACGGCAAAAAAATATACGCAGGGTGGAAAGAAGCAGGAGATGAACCCTTTATGGTGGCCAAAAGGATACCTCAGGCAGGTGTATTCATTGGCAAGCACCGCTTTGCATCCTGTATCAAGGCGCACAAGATGGGCTTTAATGTCTCAATTTTAGATGATGGATTTCAACACCGCCGTCTCCACAGAGACCTGGATATAGTCCTCTATAACCCTGAAGAAAAAGTCGCTCTGCGTGAATCGCCATCATCGCTTAAAAGAGCCAATCTTTTAATGCTTAAAACAGGTGTTGATACAAATCAAAAAGAAAAAATCAAGAAAAAGTATCCCCAGGCAGAAATATGTGAATATTCTGTCATCTGTAAAGGATTTTATAAAATAGATGGAGGGGAAGCCGCATCTAATATTCCATCTGAAATTCCACTTAAAGACAAAAAACTCCTTGCATTTTGTGGCATTGCCCGGCCGGATAGATTTTTTTCTCTCATTAAAGATGAAGGGTTAGCACTTGAAGGGCATCTATCTTTCCCTGACCACTTTTCCTATCCACCATATTCACTAAAAAAAATCATAAAAAAATATAAGTCCCTACAATGTGATTTATTGGTAACAACCGAAAAAGATGCCATTAAACTTTCAGGAAGAAAAGAGCTCGAAAAAATTCCAATATATTATTTAAAAATTGACCTCAAAATAGAAGATTGTTTTTACAGGCATATATTCTTTTTTCTTAAAAAATATAATATTTAAATGGCACAAATAAAAAACTTATTAGAACTTCTACTTTTTCACGCAATCAAACTTTTCACTCGTGCATGCCCACGCTTTTTATGCCTGGCAGCAGGCCGCATCATTGGCTGTATTTTTTATGTTTTTGACAAAAAGCACCGAAATCTTGCTTTATCCAACCTTAAAATCGCATTCGGTCAAGAGAAGCCGCTTTCTGAATTAAAAAAAATCTCCCGGAAATCCTTTCAACATTTTGGCGAATTCTTGACAGACTTTATCAAATTCAGTGTTATAAACGACCAGAAAAAAGAAGGCCTTGCAGTCATAGAGGGTAAAAAATACCTGGAAGATGCCCTGAAAAAAGGCAAAGGTGTTCTTCTCTTTTCCGCCCATTACGGAAACTGGGAAATTGCCTCCTTTTTCCTTTCTAAATTAGGGAAATTAAACGTCGTGGCGCGGCCTCTTGATAACAAAAATCTCGAGAAAAAACTACTTGAGCTTAGAACAGCACTTGGAGTACAAGTGATTTACAAGCTCGATGCAACCCGGCAAATCATTCGCAAGCTTCGAGCGAATGAAATGGTAGCAATTATCATCGATCAAAACGTCCTCCGAAGCCAGGCTGTGTTTGTCGATTTTTTCGGGAAAAAGGCAGCCACAACCCCCAGTTTAGCCACATTCTCGCTGAGAACCGATGCACCTATAATCCCTATCTTCTGTTATCCTCTCAGCCCTTACCCATGTTACGTAAGGATAGGAAAACCCATAGACATTCCCTTAAAAGGCGACTATAAAGAAGACATATTGAAAATTACCCAGCAATGCACTAATATTATAGAAGAACAAATAAGACAAAACCCTGTTTATTGGCTTTGGTTTCATAACAGGTGGAAAACAAGGCCTAAAAATAATAAGGAATGATTCATTCATGCAGAAAGAAAAAATAAGGGCAAGCAATCGAGCAGCAGACGAATTAAGGCCGGTCAGTATATCCTTAGATTACATCGACTTCGCTGATGGCTCTGCTATTATTGATGTGGGAAAAACAAGGGTTATTGCAACAGCAACCATAGAAGAAAAAGTTCCTTTGTTTCTAAAAAATACAGGAACTGGCTGGATAACCGCAGAATATTCCATGCTGCCACGGGCTACTGAGAAGCGTACGCTTCGCGAACGGAATCAAGCGCGGGTTTCTGGACGAACCCATGAAATCCAGCGCCTCATAGGCAGGTCTTTCCGTGCAGTGACAAACCTGGAAGTATTAGGAGAAAGGACTATCATCATAGATTGCGACGTTCTTCAGGCAGATGGAGGAACACGGACTGCATCTGTGACTGTTGGTTGTGTCGCCTTAGCTCTTGCATTAAAAAAAATGATGGACCAGGAAATTGTCAGCGAAATGCCTTTAAAACATCTTGTGAGCGGCGTAAGCGTTGGAATCGTTAACGGTCAAATGCTTCTCGATTTAGATTACAGCGAAGATTCAACAGCCGATATAGACATGAACGTCATTGAAACAGATTCCGGACAGATCGTGGAAATACAGGCCACGGCTGAGAAGGCCCCATTTATAAAAAAAGATTTCAACGAGCTCTTAGTATTGGCAGAAAAAGGCATCAAGAAGCTAATCAAAATCCAAAAAGATGTTCTTAAAGAAAAAAGTCTTCTATTTATGGCCTACGGATAACCCAGGAACTGCCTGTAAATGAATCTCATGGTTTGAGTCTAATTTGAAAAGAAAGGCTAAGATGAACCGTATTTTAATTACAGGCGGAGCAGGTTTTTTAGGGAGCCATCTTTGCGAAGCGCTTCTTCAAACAGGCGCTGATGTTCTATGCGTAGACAATTTTTTCTCTGGAGATAAGGACAACATACGCCATCTTCTTAACCACCCTTATTTCGAGTTGATACGGCACGACATAATCCACCCCCTATTTGTCGAAGTGGATGAAATCTTTCACCTCGCATGCCCGGCTTCTCCTATCCACTACCAGTACAACTCAATAAAAACTGTAAAAACAAATGTCATAGGGACAATAAACATGCTTGGCCTGGCTAAAAGAATAAAGGCACCCATTCTTTTCGCCTCTTCCTCAGAAGTATATGGCAGCCCAGAGGTGCATCCCCAGCCTGAAATCTACTGGGGCCACGTTAACCCCATAGGCCCAAGAAGTTGTTATGATGAGGGGAAAAGAGTGGCAGAGACTTTGATGATGGATTACAACAGGCAGAATAAAGTCAACGCCAAAATCGTACGGATTTTCAACACCTACGGCCCCAGAATGGCTACGAATGACGGCCGTGTGATAAGCAATTTCATTATCCAGGCACTAAAAGGAGATCCTTTGACTGTATATGGAGATGGAAGTCAAACGCGGTCATTTTGCTATGTCTCTGATTTAATTGATGGGCTGATTGCCATGATGAAAACAAAAGAATTCACCGGCCCATTGAATCTTGGGAACTCGGTTGAATATTCTATCCTTGAATTAGCCCAAAAAATCATAAAGTTCACAAAAAGCAAATCTAAAATCATCCATAAGCCCCTGCCATCAGACGACCCAAAAAGACGATGCCCTGATATCTCTCTTGCAAGGAAGGTCCTTGGCTGGGAGCCAAAGATTGATTTGGAAGAAGGGCTTGAAAAAACAATTTCATATTTCCATACAAAATTAAAACTCAAATAATAAGGAGATATATAATATATAGCCATAAAAGATATTTATTTTTTTATACAAAAAAG
>JACUUK010000144.1 GCA_014859315.1 Candidatus Aminicenantota bacterium | reverse complement strand
CCCACTGCTGCCTCCCGTAGGAGTCTGGGCCGTGTCTCAGTCCCAGTGTGGCCGTACACCCTCTCAGGCCGGCTACCCATCATTACCTTGGTAGGCCATTACCCTACCAACTAGCTAATAGGACGCAGGCTCATCCTCAAGCGCCATCCGATTGCTCGGAAAGCTTTGATTCTGAAAGCATATGCTCCAGAATATTATGCGGTATTATCTCCGCTTTCGCGGAGTTATTCCTCACTCGAGGGGAGATTACCCACGTGTTACTCACCCGTTCGCCACTCTCTCCAAATAGCAAGCTACAAGGAGATCGTTCGACTTGCATGTGTTAGGCACGCCGCCAACGTTTACTCTGAGCCAGGATCAAACTCTCCAGTTTAAAAAGAACTCCGAAGAGTTCTTAACGAAACAATTTGGCAAATTGGATCGATTTTGGTCGCTCCGCTCTTTAATTCAAAGATCTTCTTCTTTCTATCACGAGAAAGAAACTTCTCTCTTAAAAAATCTAAATAATAAATTGTTAAACAAATAAGGCTAATATCCTGAATTCGTATATATAATAGGAAGATTTCTTTGAAATGTCAAGAGGGATTATTTTCTTTTTTTAAAAAAACTGAAATCACTTTTCCTCTTACCCAAAATAATTTTTGATAAATTTGGCACATTTCCTGCTCTTTGTTAATTACAATGCAAAAGATTATGAATTTTTATTTTAGCCGGAAAGGATTTTCTCTTATAGAACTCACAATATCATCATGTATTGTGATTTTTTTATGTTTAGGAATGGCACAAATTGTTTCTCATTCGCTTCTTATTAAGAGGAGAAGCGACAGCCGTGTGCTCTCTGCTGAACTTGCCTCTTCTAAGCTTGAATATTTCAAATCTCTTTATTATGAAAGCGATGAATTAAAAAAAGGCACAGGTAAAGAAGTCCAATACATCCAGAGCCATCCAGAACCTTTTTATCTAAGCTGGACAATCCAGGAAATTCCTTGGCACCTTAAAATAATAGAAGTCGAATGTTATTCAGAAAATTTTCCACAGAATAAAGCTCAGTTGATTCTTATTCTTTCCCGAGACTTAAGGTTTTGAAATGGGAAGAAAAGGATTCTCCTTGATAGAAAGTCTAATAAGTCTTTCTATCTGCTTCTTTATTGTTATTTGCAGTCTTGAATTTTATGTTTCTGTCCGCTCCCACTTTTTAAAGCTCAAAGAGGAAGAAGAAACAAATGCAGAAGCATTCGCGGCTTTGGATAAAATGAGAATAGATTTCATGGAAGGTGGCCTGGGACTTACCATCCCCATAAAACAGGGGATTCTGGATGGAATACGTGAAGTAGATGGGACACTGTCAATTTTCAGCAAAGAACATAGCTATTCTCTTTCACAATCAATTGTTCCAGGACAGACAAGAATCATTCTGAATAATACAGAAGGGTTTAAAAAATACAGAGACATATGTATTTCAGATAAAGGCCATGGAGAAATCCACACGATTTCATCAGTTGATGAATATTCTATTGTACTGTCTTCTCCTATAAATCTTTTTTATGCCCAAAAAGACACCCAAATCATTCTTATCAAAAAAGTCATCTATTTTCTTGACCAGGGCCAGAATGTCTTAAGGCGCAAGGTTAATTCAAGTCCAGCCCAGCCTCTCTTAGAACATGTTAGTTCATTCGAACCATCCTACGAAAAAGCTTCAAATCTTGTTCGTATCAGTCTGGTTCTTAAAACAACCAAGGAGAAAAAATATGAAATTTCCGTCTTTCCAAAAAATATCGCTCTTGCTTTTTTTCTTTGAACAAAATAGAGGAAGGGCAAAAGGCACATCAACTCTTTGGGCTGTTTTTATTTTTCTTATATTTTCCACATTAGGATTGAGTATGCTCCATCTTACTCAAATCTATATCAAATTGAGTTCTTTTAAAAAAAATTCGCTTCTTCTCGGTTACACCTCTGAGAATGGGATTAAGCAAGGTTTCACCCAGTTATTCAATATGTTCATGCAAAACACTTCGCCCATTATCCTTTCTGAAGAGAAAGAGATTGAGCTTAGACAAGATGCTCTTAACATGGGGCTCAAAACTTTACAAATGATATCAGGGCAGGATTTGCCTCTTTTATATAAAGAACACTGGAAGCAATTCAACTGGGAAACACTTACGACTTTTTATCCTGAAAAAATACAGGACAAAAATGATTATTTCAACGCTATTTATTTAGCAAACATCTATTCAGAAGGGAAATTAGATAATTTCTCTCCAAAAAGGGCGTCCTCTCTTGAAGTATCAATCGGGATTTCTGTAGGAAAGATTCCACTGCCTATGCTTCCTGTGTTGCTCGAAAAGAAACTAAGTTTAAAAGAAAAAGAAAATTTTTTAGAGGAAAATAACATCGAACTTCTTCCTTCAAGTGTCTCTTCAACTTCTACGAAAATGAATTTCTCAGAAGAGAAAATCCTGCCTAAAGAAGCTCCAGAGCAGTTAAATAAAGCATTAAAGACAGAAATATTTTATCCTCAGAATCTATCTCCTGCTCAACTCAGAAGAGCCTTGGGATTAGAAGAGGGTAATGATCCAATCCCACAAGGAGTTTATCTAATAAAAGACGACTTGGGTTTAGGAGGCTTATTCGTCCAGGGCGATGTAGATGAGATGATCTTGGCTATCCAGGATTCTTTTCAAATAATCTCTTTTCTTAAACCTGAAGGAGCTTGGATTTTAAAATTCAATCCATATGAACAAAAAACAATTTTTTCAACTCCTGCGAAAATCGAGTCTTATGATTTCAACCCGAGGGGAATTATCGTTGTGAATGGGGAAATCAAATCACTTGGAGGTGGCGTTGTTGAACCAACCGGAGAAATAACTATGGTTTCTGATGAAACACCTTGCATCCTCCAAGGGATAAACCTGACTCTCATTTCATCAGATAAAATAACAATCAGCTCCCACATTATTCACCAAGGAATCACATGGCAAGAAGGAGTTCCTTATGCAAAAGACTCGACTTCTCAACTTGTAATTTTTACTACAGGCCAAGATTTTTTGGATGAAAGTTTAAAAGAGGGGAAGATCATTATTGGCGAAGATTCTCCTCAGGATATAAAAATTCAAGCCTCTATAACGGCTGCAGGCAACGGGTTTGCTATCCAAGGGAAAGGAAAAACCGTTCACATTTCAGGAAGCCTTCATATGTCTGATTACAGTTCGAATAACAACGAACTTAAAATCTCGTTTGATGACCGATTTTTAACGGATGAAAGCCTGCTTGAAAATGCGCCAAAAACAACAAAACCTGTGCTGTCGATTTTATTCTTCAAAACACAAGAATGGAAGGATATGATATGACCTACAGTAAAAAACAATTCACCGGCAGGATAACATCAGGATTTTCTTTGATTGAACTCTTGGTTGCGGTTTCTCTTTTGGCTGTTTTTATTGGAATCATGTCATATTCTTTTCTTAATCTCTCTCCAAAATATAAACTTAAACGTGCTGTTTGGGAAATTCACTCTCGTATGAATTTCGCCAGGTACAAAGCCATCTTTGAAGGGACTAAAATCAGAATAACTTTTAACGACTATAGCTACTTCCTTGAAAAATATGATGAGAGTCAAAATAAATGGCAGCCAGGACAAAAATATTTCCTTGACGGCGTCACTGTTCAAGCCAATAATACCCCTACTTTTTATCCAGGAGGAACAGTGTCGAACTTGGCTTCTATCTACGTTTTTAATTCCTGGGGAAAATACAAAATAACACTTGCGATTTCAGGAAGGATAAAAATAACAGAGATATAAACCTCATCTTTTTTTCCGTGACAGAATGAAAGGATTAAGACCTGGGGATGGCTGAAGCGACCTTCGAAGATTTAGCCTTCCCGAACCGACCCCGAGGGAATCCGGCTCAGCCGGACGGCCGAGGATGTCTGAGCACGAGACCAAACAAACCTTTATGCTACAG